>RFPP01000002.1 GCA_009926065.1 Flavobacteriaceae bacterium | reverse complement strand
GCTCCTAATATTAGGAGCTTTTTTTTATAATAAAATATTATTCAATGCCTTATCGATCGTTAAATATTTGAATTCAAAACCTTTTTCTTCTATTTTTTTAGCACTTAGATTTCTGTTTTCAAACAGTAATTCGTGCATTTCTCCTAGCACCAATTTCATAACAAACTTTGGTATATTTGGCATAAAAATTGGCTTTTTAAGTACTTTAGCAATTGAAAGGGTTAATTCTTCGTTGGTAACTGGATTGGGAGAAACAGCATTATAAACACCGTCTAAATCATTTTTAATAGCAAAAAGATATAAGGCGGCAATATCGTGAATATGAATCCAAGATTGAATTTGTTTCCCGGAGCCGAAAGAAGCACCTAAGCCTAGTTTAATTGTTTTTAACATTTCAACAAGTGCTCCTCCTTTAGATGAGAGTACGATTCCGGTTCGAAGTTTACAAACTTTTAAACCCAACGAAGCAAATTTATCGGTGCTTTCCTCCCATTTTACAACAACATTCCCGAGAAAACTATCATTTATTTGAGTTGAATTTTCATCGTATATAATTGTATCACTATTTGGATATATAGAAGTCCCAGACGCAGTCACAATTTGTTTTACTTGATTAGGGTTATTTTTTAATGCTTTATATAATAATGCCGACGAAAGTAAACGACTTTCCAATATTTCTTGTTTATAGGAATTAGTCCATCTTTTAGCAATATTTGCGCCAGCTAAGTTTATAATTGAATCTACTCCAATTAAACAATTTTCATCAATATATCCTCGCTCGGGACTCCAATAAAATCCATTGTAATTTAATTTCTTTACAATCTTTTTTTTGGATGTACTGAGATAATTTACACTTATTCCGTTTTGAAGAAGTAAAGAAACTAATTCTGAACCTATTAAACCTGTTGCACCTGTAATTAAAACTTTCATTTTTATTTTCTAAACCTCAAAATTACGTTTATCGTAAAATTAATTATACTATTTAAGTAGGATTTAACTAACGTTAAATGAAATTTAGTGACTTTTAATTTTGATGCTCCATTCAAAATCCATTTCAGAAACTTGGGTCCCTATTTCATCTACTCCAATTGATTTCATCCAAAATGTTTGTCCTTCACCGGTAGCTAAAGTATTATTGATAGCTAATTCTATTTTATTACCATCTAGGCAAGTAAATGTTATTTTACCAGTTGCCTTTTTTGTAAAATTGGCTTTATTATTAGCAACTAACATCGAAATTTTTTGATTACTTTTTTTAATTTGATACATTACCAAAGCGCCTGTTGATAATTCGGCAGCCATTGCTTGTACTGCAAAATACATTGATTTAAATGGATTTTGGTTTATCCATCGATGTTTAACGGTAACTACACATTTAGTTGGTTCTAATTTTTTTACACGAACACCACATATAAATGCAGAAGGTAATTTAAAAAAGAGAAAAGTATTTATTTTACTTGGGGTAAGTTCCATAACGATTTGAATTTCCACGAAAGTAGTGAATAATTTCCTTCATAAAAAATATTAATCGCACTTAATAAAAGTTAATAAAATGTTAATTTTTAGTACTATGCAAAACAAGATACTATTTAAAAGATATATATTTACATAATAAATAAGTGACTATAAGTTTAGAATTGAATGATTTAAGGTTTATAGGATTTAAATATTCAAATAATTATATAATTAATACTAAAGAAACCTAGCCCTGATTACAGAGAAAATCCCAGGCTTTTATGCCTGGATTGAAACGGAAAGCGGGAAATAGCTTCAAAATAAAATAAAATGATAAAAATATGAATATTGAAAACACAAAAGCGCAAATGCGGAAAGGCGTGCTCGAATTTTGCATCTTATCTGTATTGAAAGAGAAAGACGCTTACACTTCTGAGATTTTAGACACCTTGAAAAATGCAAAATTACTGGTTGTTGAAGGAACGGTTTATCCGTTATTGACACGTTTAAAAAACGATGGATTATTGAACTACCGGTGGGAAGAATCATTGTCAGGGCCGCCAAGAAAATACTATGGATTGACTGAAGAAGGTCGTGAGTTTTTAACAGAATTAAACAGCACTTGGAAGGAATTATCAAACGCTGTGAACTTAATAACAACCAAAAAAAAATAAAATGAATAAGACAATAAATATAAATTTAGGAGGATTAGTATTTCATATTGATGAAGATGCTTATCAAAAATTGACAAATTATATTGAAGCTATTAAACGCTCTTTGTCAAAAAATTCTGGTCAGGAAGAAATAATCAAAGATATTGAAATTAGAATTGGAGAGCTCATTTCTGAAAAACACACTAATGATAAGCAAGTGATTAGTCTTGGAGAAGTTGAGGAAATTATTTCGATTATGGGACAACCTGAAGATTACAGAATTGAGGGTGACGAACCGATAAAAGATGAACCAATTTACACGAATTCTAAAATTACAAAAAAGCTATATCGTGATGAAGAAAATGCTGCTATTGGAGGAGTTCTTGCTGGTTTGGGTCATTATTTTGGTGTAGATAAAACCATTTTAAGAGTTATTTTATTGATAATGGTTTTCGCCTGGGGAACTGGATTTGTGGCTTATATAATATTGTGGATTGCAATGCCAGCAGCAAAAACAACTTCGGAAAAATTGGAAATGAGAGGTGAGCCTGTTACTATTTCTAATATTGAAAAGAAAGTTAGAGAAGAAATTGAATCCCTAACAGGAAAAATAAAATCAACAGATTTTGAGGGAGTAAAAAAAGATTTAAAATCAAATGGAAATAAAATTAAAGATGCATTTAGTGAAATATTAGGCTCGATAATTAATATTCTTGCAAAAGTGGTTGGGGCATTAATGATAGTAGCAAGTGTCGCTATATTGATTGTATTTTTAATTGGTGTTTTAGCTTTTGGTACTTCTAATTTTGAAAATTTTCCTTTTCATTCATTTATTGAATTAGGTAATTTCACTGATTATCCTGTTTGGTTTTTTGGATTGATGTTTTACTTAGCGGTAAGTATTCCGAGTATTTTTGTATTATTATTAGGAATCAAGATTATCTCTCCATCAAGTAAATCGATTGGGTCAATTTCGAAATATGTATTATTAGGTATTTGGATTATTGCAATTGGAATTTTGATATCTATTGGTGTAAAACAAGCCTCGGAATATGCTTATGACGGAAGAGTTTATGAGAAACAAACTATCAATTTAAATCCAAAAGATACTTTGTATATTAAATTTAAGAATAACGATTATTATTCAAAAGATATAAATGATTATGTAGAGTTTAATGTGACTAAAGATTCATTAAATCAAGATGTGGTATATTCAAATAGTATTTCGTTTCAAATTGAGAAAACAGATGAGATACTACCTTATGTCAAAATCAATAAAGAAGCAAAAGGTTTTTCGTTTGAAGATGCAAATTCTAGAGCTGGTAAAATTAAATATGGATTCAAAATCACAGGAAATCAATTAATTTTAGACAACTATTTAATTACCGAATTAAAGGACAAATACAGAGATCAAAAAGTAGAAATTAAATTATACCTACCAAAAGGAACGTTATTTAGGGTTAATTCAAGTGTGAAGAA
This sequence comes from Flavobacteriaceae bacterium, assembly GCA_009926065.1. GTDB lineage: Bacteria > Bacteroidota > Bacteroidia > Flavobacteriales > Flavobacteriaceae > Flavobacterium. The sequence continues at coordinate 132,548 of RFPP01000002.1, read as the reverse complement.
TTTTGATTATTCAGATAATTCATTTTTCAATTTACATACAAGTTCTGATGAATACATATATAACGTAGATAATTCTCAAGTTAAGTGTTTGAATTGCCCAATAGATGAAAATGATACAACAGACCGTGAGGAAACTACAACAGTTTCTGTAAAAGTAGGTGGAAATAAAATAATCGAGACAGTTACAAAGAACAATTAATTATATAATTTATATATTAGTTTTAATTTACATCTTTGGAAAACTAATAAAATAACATTCAAATATAATTTGGATGTTTTTTTTTTCTACTTTTGATGAAATAATTATTTTAAAAAAATGAAAAAGATAACATTATTATTAATTGCGATTATTGTTACAGGTTTTTCTTATGGACAAAAGAGAGAGAAGGTAAAAGGATCAAAAAATGTAACTATTGAGAAAAAAGAAATAGGTAATTTTGAAAATTTAGAAATTGAAGATAATATTGATATTATATTAATTAAAAGCGATAAATGTTCATTAGAAATTGAAGCAGATGATAATTTACACAGCGAAATTAACATTAATTCTAATGGAAATACCCTGCGTTTGACTACTTTAAAGGACGTTGGCGGATTCAAGAAATTTGTTGTAAAAGTATTTTATAATAATGATTTCAAATTATTATTAGCAAAACATGAGTCTGTAGTTACAGCAACGTCTGAAATAGTATTGGATAATTTTACAGTTAAGACTTTTGATTATTCAAAAATTTACATGAATGGTTCTGTAAAAACCTTCACTATTATGCAAAACGACAAGTCTAAATCGGAATTGAATTTAAAATCAGAAATAGCTACAATTGAATTAAGTAAAAATGCACAATTAAAAGCATTAATTGCCTCAAATCAGTTAAAGGTTGACTTGTATCAGAAATCAAATGCTATTATTGAGGGTGATGTTTCTGAATTAAAGCTAAGAGTCGATAATAGTTCCGAATTTATTGGAAAGAATTTAATTTCTAAAACAGCCGAACTAATAGCAGAGGCTAATACTACAACTAAGATAAATGTAGTTACAAATGCTACTATTGAGGCTTCTGGTAAATCAGAGATTCAATTTTATGGGGATGCAAAAATTGAACTTAAAAAATTTACTGAGAATACGGTTATCATGAAAAAAACATTAAAATAAGTTTGACAAAAATTAAAAAAAATCCAAACATAAGTTTGGATTTTTTTTTAATTTAATGTTATTCTCTAGAAGCAAGGTATCTTTCAGCATCTAATGCAGCCATACATCCTGTACCGGCAGCAGTTATAGCCTGTCGATAAACATGATCTGCAGCATCTCCAGCAACAAATACCCCAGGAATATTTGTTTTAGAAGTACCTGGAATATTAATAATGTAACCCGTTTCGTTTAAATTTAAATAATCTTTGAATATATCAGTATTTGGTTTATGACCAATAGCTACAAAAAAACCAGTTGCCGGAATTTCAAATACATCACCAGTTGTTTTATTTTTTGCTTTTACAGCAGTAACAACTTGTCCATCACCAATTACTTCTACAGTATCGTGATTCATTAATATTGTAATATTATCAGTTCTACGAACTCTATCTTCCATAATTTTAGAAGCTCTAAAAAATTCACTTCTAACTAACATGGTAACTTTAGTACATAATTTGGATAAATAATGAGCTTCTTCACAAGCTGAATCTCCAGCACCGACAATAACAACCTCTTGATTTTTATAGAAAAAACCATCACAAACAGCGCAAGCAGAAACACCCCCACCTGTTTGTAAATAATGTTGTTCTGATGGTAATCCTAAATATTTAGCTGAGGCACCAGTAGAAATAATCACAGTTTCACAGTGTAATTCCTGCGTATCATTAATCCAAACTTTATGAGTAGAGCCAGAAAAATCTACTTTTGTAACCCATCCGTCACGCACATCAGTCCCAAATCTTTGAGCTTGTTTTTGCAATTGAATCATCATTTCAGGACCTGTAACTCCATCAACATATCCAGGAAAATTCTCAACTTCATTTGTTGTAGTTAATTGACCTCCAGGTTGAGATCCTTGATATAAAACTGGATTCATATTTGCTCTTGCGGCATAAATTGCTGCCGTATATCCTGCAGGTCCTGAACCTATTATAAGACATTTAATATTTTCAACTGTTTTTGACATATTGATTTAATTTGGTTTAATTTTTAGAGGTACAAAGGTAGTTTTATTTCAAATATTTTTTTTAAAAAATGAACATTAATTTTACGAGATTTTATTTTTTTTGATTATTGGTATTTAAGTTGCTTAAACAAAAAATAATTCTATCTTTGCACTCTAAATTCGGGGTGTAGCGTAGCTCGGTTATCGCGCCTGCTTTGGGAGCAGGAGGCCGCAGGTTCGAATCCTGCCACCCCGACAAAAAAAGCTGAACTATAAAGTTCAGCTTTTTTTTTATAAAAATAATTAGATCGAAAGTAGTTCAAAAACCAAAAAATAATGAATAAATAGACGTTAAATAATCAAACCCATACGTAAACTAAGTTTTACAGAATTAATATAAAAAAAAATATAAATTCGTAAAATGAATACGATTATTATTGTTGACGACTCCTCTATCTCAAGAATAACGTTAGAAAAATTGATAAAAAATAATTTTTCTGAAACGTATTTAATTGTTGCTATTTGCAAGGATTCTGCGTCCGCAAAAAAAGCAATAATGACTCATAAACCAGATCTTGTTTTTCTAGATATTGAAATGCCTAACAAGAATGGTTTTGAACTTCTGAAAGAAATAAAATCAATCAAATTTGAGGTAATATTCACAACTTCACATGCAAATTATGCTGTTAAAGCTATTAAAGCAAATGCTTTAGATTATTTAATTAAACCAATTAATTTAAGAGATCTTAAAAATGCTCTAAGGAGATTTGAAAATAAAAAAATAGTTCGAGAAAGTTCTGAAAAAAAAGTTGAACAAACCAAGCAAAATAATGAATTAATAAAAAAAATTGCATTTTCTACTGATACAGGATACGAATTTATAAATATAAATTCAATTTTATATTGCTAAGCTAATAGTAATTATTGTAGGATTTTTTGCGTTGATGGAAGAGATGTACTTCTTGCTAAAACTTTAAAGAACATTCAAGAATTATTAAATCCAACAAACTTATTTCATAGAATACATAAATCTTATTTAGTAAATCTTAATTTTATTATTAGACTAAATAAAGGTGGTTCATTAGAGGTTGAACTTCAAAACGGAGTTAAACTACCTGTTTCATTTCGACAAAAGGAGAATTTTCTTAATTCATTTAAGGAAGATAACAAATAATCTATTTTTATTGTATAAAAAAACCTCCTAAAAATGGGAGGTTTTTTTATATTTAAATTTAATTTTATTAAGAATTATGTTCTTTTTCAATTCTTTTGTGTTCAGCATCTGAAATTGTATCTACTAATACAGGAGTTGCAATAAATAAAGAAGAATATGTTCCTACAATTATTCCTATTAACATTGCAAAAATAAACCCTCTTATTGATTCTCCTCCAAAGATAAACATTATTAACAATACTAAAATCATCGTTAAAGATGTATTAATTGTTCTCGACATAGTTGAATTAATAGATTGATTTACAATAGAATTAAAATTACCTTTTGCTTTACCACCCAAGTATTCACGAACTCTGTCAAATACAATTACAGTATCATTCATAGAATAACCTATAACTGTTAATATTGCTGCGATAAAATGTTGGTCAATTTCCATTCCAAAAGGCATGTATTTCCATAATAATGAATAAATTCCTAAAACAAAAATAACGTCATGGGCAACAGCTGCAAGAGCTCCCAGAGAATATTGCCATTTTCTGAAACTTACAACTAGGTATAACCCAACAATTAACATTGCACCTATAACAGCCCAATAAGAATTGGTTTTAATATCATCTGCAACAGTAGGCCCTACTTTAGAAGCTTGGAGTATTCCTAATTTCTTACCATCATAACTATTTACGAATTTATCGTAAGTCATTGATGCATCAAAATGCTTTTTCAAATTGTCATAAAGTACTTTATTTACTGCTTGATCAGCTTCTGTACCTGCTTCAGCAACTTTATATTTGGTTGTTATTTTTAATTGATTGTCTTTACCGAAAATTTTTGCTTCAGCACTACCATCAAATACTTTTACTAATTCTTGTTTTACTTCTTCCGCAGAAACTGGTTTTTCGAAACGCACTTGGAAAGTTCTTCCTCCTACAAAGTCAACCCCTTGGTTTAAACCGTTAGTAGATAAAGAAATAATACTAATAATTACAACTAAGCTTGAAAAGATATAAGTGTATTTTTTTACACCTAAAAAGTCAAAGTGGAAGTTGGTAAAAAAGTTTTTAGAGAAACCAGTTACAAATGTTAACTTATTACCTTTATTTATACTCCAATCTAATAATATTCTAGTAATGAAAATAGAAGTAAATAATGAGGTTGCTATACCTATTAGTAATGTAGTAGCAAAACCTTGAATTGGACCAGTACCAAAAATTAATAAAACAGCACCCGTTAATACGTGAGTAACGTTAGCATCAACGATTGAACGCATAGCTCCTTTCCAGCCAAATGAAGCTTTCACAGCATCGTCGATTGTTTTTCCTGCTCTAAGTTCTTCTTTAGCACGTTCATAGATAATGATGTTCGCATCAACCGCAGTTCCCATAGTTAAAACGATACCTGCAATTCCAGGTAGTGTTAATACAGCACCTAAGCTTGCTAAAATTCCAAATAAGAACAATAAGTTAATTGCTAAGGCAATATTTGCATAAAAACCAGATTTACCATAGTAAATCATCATCCAAAGAGATACAATCAATAAACCAATAATTGCAGAGTTGGTTCCGTTGTCAATAGCTTCTTGACCTAAAGAAGGTCCTACCACTTCTGATTGAACAATTTCTGCAGCGGCTGGTAATTTACCTGCTCTTAAAACGTTTGCTAAATCTTTTGTTTCTGTTATATCAAATGCACCTGTAATTTCTGATCTACCTCCTGAAATAGGTCCGCTTGTAACACCCGGAGCTGAATAAACTACATCATCTAAAACTATTGCAATAAAACTTTTTTGGGTATATGCTCTGCCTGTTAATTCTTCCCAAGCTCTTGCTCCCTGACCACTCATTTGCATAGTAACTGCAGGTTTTCCTAGTTGGTCAAAAGAATCATTAGCATCAGTAACCACTCCACCACTCATAGCAGCTTTATTGTCTCTGTTACCTTTCAAAGCATATAATTCAACAGTTTCTATAGATTTTTTTGACTTTTCGTCTATAATTGAAGTAGGTTTACCCCAAACAAATTTGGCATAACGCTTATCCGACGGCAATAAAACTCTGATATCTTGACGTTTTAAATAGCTATTGATTACAGCGGTATCTTTAGGTTCTACTACTCCTAAAATTGGACCTCCTCCACCTGGAAGAAATCTCTTTAATAATGGACCTAAATCTTTTTTATCGGCAACAGTATCTTTTGCTTTATCAGTTAATAAAGTATCTATTCCTGTTTTAGCAGTTTCTTTTACTTTTATCTCATCTTTTTCTGATGATTTTAAAGTATTATTTGCGGCCATTAAGAAATTACTTAATTCATCAATTTTGTAAGTTTCCCAAAATTCTAATTGAGCCGTACTTGATAATATTTTTTTAATACGATCTACATCTTTTGCACCTGGAAGTTCAACTAAGATTCTTCCTGATTCTCCTAATTTTTGAATATTTGGCTGAGTAACCCCAAATTTATCAATACGTTTTCTTAAAACTTCAAAAGCACTTTCAATAGACTCATCTACTTTTCTTCTTATAACTTTTTTAACTTCTTCATCAGTTTTTTTGAAATTAACTTCATCACCTAAAATTTTGTTTGCAAAAATATCTGGTGATGATAATTTTATTTTACCATTGGCTGCTTTTTCAAACTCGGTAAAAAATACTTCTATATAATCTTGATTTCCTTGTCTGTTTTTACTAGCAGCAGCTAATGCTTGATTAAAAATTGGATTATTCGAATTATTTGATAGTCCTTTAATTATGTCTTTGACAGATATTTGAAGTTGAACATTTATTCCACCCTCTAGGTCTAATCCTTTATTGATTTTTTTATCTTTTACTTCATTATAGGTAAAATCTGTAAATCCAAGATTGAATACTTTTTCTTTACCGATTGAATCTAAGTATTTTAATTCCTTTTCTGTATTACCGTTAGCATACAATTTAGCATCACTTTCTATTTTGTGAGAAACAAAAGTGAATGAAAGTTGGTAAATACTCACCAATGCAAATAAAATTGCGAAAAATTTAATAAGTCCTCTATTCTGCATTATTACTATAGTTAATTAATTTTTATTTTATTATTATTTATAAAAACGTTAAAAATAAATAAAGTTCTAAATATTATTAGAATATTATTACAAGCTTAATTTATTCTCATTATTTTTTAGCTGACAAATATATAATTCTCTAAGAGATTAACCAATTTATTTATTGATTAATATCAAAAAAAAGACTGCATAATAGCAGTCTTATATAAATTTAGATTTATAATTTATGCTAAAACAGATTTTAAATCTGAATTCATATTACGAACTGCCTCTGCACTCTTTGCAAAAAGTGTTTTTTCGGCCTCATTTAATTTGATTTCTATAATTTGTTCAACTCCATTTTTACCGATGATACATGGAACTCCAATACAGATATCATTTTGACCGTATTCGCCCTCTAAGAACACTGAACAAGCAATCATTTTTCTTTGATTATTTAAAATAGAATCCACTAAGTAGGCAACTGAAGCCCCTGGCGCATACCAAGCTGAAGTTCCTAAAAGTCCTGTTAATGTTGCTCCTCCAACCATAGTTTTTGCAGCTATTTTATCTAATTCTTCTGATGATAAAAACTCTGAAACTGGAATACCATTATAGGATGCCAATCTAGTTAAAGGAATCATTGTCGTATCACCATGACCTCCAATTACCATAGCAGAAATGTCATTTGAAGGAGTCGATAAAGCATCGGCTAAATAATATCTAAAGCGTGAACTATCTAAAGCACCTCCCATTCCAATAATTCTATTTTTTGGTAAACCGGTGGCTTTTAATGCTAAATAGGTCATGGTATCCATAGGATTTGAAACTACAACTACAATTGTATTAGGCGAAAACTTTAATACATTTTCAACTACTGTTTTTACAATTCCAGCGTTAATACCTATTAACTCTTCACGAGTCATTCCAGGTTTTCTTGGTATTCCTGAAGTAATAACTACCACATCACTATTAGCTGTCTTAGAGTAATCATTTGTAACTCCAGAAACTCTGGTATTAAATCCAGTATTTGTAGCACATTGCATGATATCCATTGCTTTACCTTCAGCAAAACCTTCTTTAATATCTAATAATACTACTTCACTTGCAATTCCTCTATATGAAATTGCGTCAGCACAAGATGCTCCCACATTTCCTGCTCCTACTATTGTAACTTTCATTTTTATTGTTTATTATTTAATTAAATTCGTACTGAACTGCAAAATTTGAATTTACAAATTTACCAAAGGCAAAGGTAGATTGTAAAAAAACTTTGTTAATTTTATATCTACAAGAAACTTCACCTAAATAATTAGTTTTAGTTTTGTAGATTTCTTTAATTTTTTCATTAAAAATAGCTTGAAATGGAATCGCTTGACCTGAAGGAACATCACCAATAAATTTGTATTTTATATCACTTCGGTTAGCAATTAATCCACCCATAATTTCAAACCTTTTAAACTCTTTTGAAACATTAAATTGAAATTGCCAAGTATCAACAAGACCATTTATTTGATTAATACCTAATTCAGGTCCATTATTGGATGAAGGTGGAATAAACCCAAAACTAATATTCTCATTAGAATAACATACCAAACCGGACATATTAATCTTCTTTTGCGTTAATGAATTGAAATATTGGTTGATGTTGTGTTTTAATCCATACCCATAAACTTGATAGTTTCCACTTTTCAATTTGGTAACAGGAGAATATTTTAAAATTAATTCTGTTCCATACCAAATTGCTACTGAACCAGTAAAATGCGAATAGTATACCTGTTCTGCATTAACTCCTTGAGGAGTTTGAAAAAACACCTGATCGTTACCTATATATCCATTCAAATTATATTGCTGGCTATTACCAAGTGTCGTGGGTACTGTGGCTGAGTTTACAGGAGCCCAATTAGCATCATAAATACTGAAAAAAGTAAAATCAGAATTTTTTATTTCAAATTCTCTATCTGCCTTTGGAACAAAAAAAACATTACTATTAAATCCTAATGTTACCTCCCATAGTTTTCGTTTTTTTGGTGAAGACAACCAACCTGAAGAAGCTTGATAAATTGAAGCGTCTGAAGCTGGTGTAATATACCTGTCACAATAAAAAATTGCATCATTAAGTAATCGACCAAAGGCTTCTAATTCTTGAGCTGTTTGTGAAAAAGAAATATTGGAAACAAGTAATAATAAGAATAATATCTTTTTCATTAATTAGGCGTCAATATTAGCATAAACAGCATTTTTCTCGATAAATTCTCTTCTTGGCGGAACTTCATCCCCCATTAACATTGAGAAAACTCTATCTGCTTCTACCATGCTATCAATATTTATTTGACGTAAAGTTCTGAAATTCGGATCCATTGTTGTTTCCCATAATTGCTCAGCATTCATTTCTCCAAGTCCTTTATATCTTTGAATAGAAGCGCTACCCCCCATTCTGTCATTAGCTTGATCACGTTGAACGTCATTCCATGCATATTCTTTTTTATTTCCTTTTTTAACCAAATATAAAGGTGGGGCTGCAATATAAACGTGACCTTTTTCAATCAATTCCTTCATGAAACGGAAGAAAAAGGTTAAAATTAAAGTTGAAATGTGGCTCCCATCGACATCAGCATCACACATAATTATTACTTTGTGATATCGTAATTTTTCTAAGTTAAGTGCTTTACTATCTTCAGCAGTTCCAACAGTTACTCCTAAAGCGGTAAAAATATTTCTGATTTCTTCATTCTCAAAAACTTTGTGATGCATTGCTTTTTCAACATTCAAAATCTTACCTCTTAAAGGTAAAATTGCTTGAAAAGCTCTATCACGTCCTTGCTTTGCAGTTCCACCCGCCGAATCTCCCTCTACGAGATAAACTTCACAACGTGCTGGATCTTGTTCAGAACAATCAGACAATTTTCCTGGCAATCCTCCACCTCCGAGAACGGTTTTGCGTTGAACCATTTCACGTGCTTTCTTAGCAGCATGACGAGCTTGAGCAGCTAGAATTACTTTTTGTACAATCACGCGAGCGTCATTTGGATTTTCTTCCAAATAAATTTCAACCATTTCGCTGACCGCCTGACTCACCGGTGCAACAACTTCTCTATTACCAAGTTTTGTTTTTGTTTGTCCTTCGAATTGGGGTTCAGCTACTTTTACAGAAATTATTGCTGTTAATCCTTCTCTAAAATCATCACCAGAAATTTCAAATTTTAATTTATCTAACATTCCTGAAGCATCTGCATATTTCTTCAAGGCTCTGGTTAAACCAGTTCTAAAGCCCTGTAGGTGTGTTCCTCCTTCATGAGTGTTAATGTTATTTACATAGGAAAAAATATTCTCTGAATAACTAGTATTGTATATTAATGCTACTTCAACAGGAATTTCCCCTTTATCAGAATCCATTGAAATTACATGACTGATAATAGGTTCCCGATTTCCGTCTAAATATCTTATATATTCTTTTAAACCTTCATTTGAATGAAAAGTTTCTGAAAGAAAATTACCATCCTTATCTTTTTCTCTTTTGTCTGTAAAAATAATGGTTATTCCCTTATTCAAAAATGACAATTCACGCATGCGGGAAGATAAAGTGTCATAAGAATATTCAATAGTTTGAGTAAATATTGTAGGGTCGGGATAAAAGGTAACTATAGTTCCTCTTTTTGTAGTATCTCCTATTTGCTTTACAGGATAAAGTGCTTTTCCTTTTTCATATTCTTGCTCGTAAATCTTTCCATCACTACTATGTACCGTTGCTCTCAAATGATTCGACAATGCATTCACAACTGAAACTCCAACTCCGTGAAGTCCGCCAGAAACTTTGTAAGAATCTTTATCAAATTTACCACCGGCACCAATTTTAGTCATTACCACCTCAAGTGCAGAAACACCCTCTTTTTTATGTATTCCAACAGGAATACCTCGACCATTATCTTCTACGGAAATAGATCCATCTTCATTAATATCTACTATAATTCTATCGCAATGTCCACCCATTGCTTCATCAATTGAGTTGTCAACTACTTCATAAACCAAGTGGTGTAATCCCCTAACTCCTACATCTCCAATATACATCGATGGACGCATTCTTACATGCTCCATTCCTTCTAATGCCTGAATACTGTCTGCTGAATAATTATTTTTATTTATTTCTTCGCTCATATTAATGTAATTCTGAATATTTTTGTTTAACGCACAAATATAGTCAAACAAGAATTAATTTTGCCTTAAATCCCCTGTTTTATAGCTTAAGTTATTAACATATATCGGTTAATTACTGCGTTGATTTACGCCAAAAAAAAACGCTTACATAAGTAAGCGTTGATCAACAAACTGTAATAAAAAAACTAACTAAAAAATTACACTTGTTTTTGCAATATATGTATCCGCATTTACGTGAGCAGAATTAGCTCTACCACTAGGATCTTGGTTTTCCTGCCATTTTGGAATCCATTTTCTAACTGTTTCAGCAGCGCTTGATTGTGGATAATATTTATGGAAAATTGTCCTGTAATAATAAGCCTCTTTTGTTACAGGTGTATTATAAGGAAATAGAATAGACGCCGATTCTAATTCAATATCCGTAACTTTTGTTGAACAATATTCTATTAATTGGTCGATCCAATGGTAACCCACACCATCTGAAAATTGTTCTTTTTGTCTCCACAAAACCTCATCTGGTAAAAAAGGATTATCAGGAGTATCAAAAGCTTTTCTAAGTATATATTTTTCTTTACCACTGTAGGTTTTAGGCTGTTTTTCATCGGCTTTAATTAACATCGAAATATCCAAAAATTCTTTATCTAAAAAAGGCACTCTAGTTTCTAAACCATGAGCCATTGTAGATTTGTCGGCCCTTAATAAATCGGCTGTGAATAATTTTTGTACTCTATCTATGGTTTCTTTTTGAAAATCTTCCGACGATGGTGCGTTTCTAAAATACAAATAACCACCAAAAATTTCATCGGCCCCTTCCCCAGATAAAACTACTTTTATTCCCATATCAGTAATTGCTTTTGATAAAAAATACATCGGGGTACTGGCTCGAATTGACGTTACATCATAGGTCTCTAAATGCCAAATCAATTTATCTAAAATTTCAATTCCTTGCTCAATGGTAAAGTGTATTTCATGATGTTCAGTTCCTAAAAATTGTGCTACTTTTCTGGCTGCCAGTGTATCAGGTGCGTTTTCATCTAAACCTATTGAAAAAGAATGTAATTTTTTTCCGCTTTCTGCTAATAATCTTGAGGCTATTGAAGATGTTAATGAAGAATCTAAACCTCCCGATAATAAAACACCTATTGGCACATCGCTCATTAATCTTTTACGGGTTGCTTTTATTAATGAAGTTCGGACTAATTCCAAATCCAATTCATGATCAGCTTTTAAGTAATCTTCATATCCAGGTTTATAATATTTTACAAATCCAGTTTTTGGGGTATAGTAATGTCCTGGTGGAAAAGTTGAAAACGTTTTGCATTGATCAGCTATTGTTTTCATTTCGGAAGAAAAGTAGGTTCGTCCTCTTTCGTCCAAGCCATAATACAAGGGTTTAACTCCCATCGGGTCACGACCCGCAATATAATCATCTCCATCAATAATTACAAAGGCCCAATCTCCATCCAACAAATTGCAAAAATCATATCCAAATTCTTCATATAAATGAACGATAACTTCAGAATCTGATTTGGTTCTAAAAGTATGATATTTTAGAATTCCACTACGTAATTCTTGATGATTATAAATTTCTCCATTATGAATCATCCAGGCTGTTTTTGAACCTTGTATTGGTTGTTTACCAGAATTTAAATCAATTATTGATAATCGTTCATGACTTAAAATATGACCGTTCTCAGTAATCTTAATGTCGCTTTCATCTGGCCCACGATGTGACATTCTTTTAGAAAGTTCCTTAACTAATCCTTCTTCTTTTCCTTTTCCTATAATGGCTAAAATTCCACACATAATATTTTTTTTACTTCTGCAAAATTGAATATTATGATTCCATTTAAAAACCAAATAGAATTATTTAGTTATAATTATTAATAAATAAATAAGTTTTAATGTAAATATGAAAGTAAAAATCAACTTTAGCCGAAAATAAGTTTTAAATTTTAAAAAGTAGGTGATTAAGAAATGCTATCTATATGATATTTGGTAGCGTTAATTTCAAATTTAAATCCTACTTTTTTTCCAATTAATTTTTCTCCCAGTGGAGATTGTGGTGAAAGTGCTATTACATTTACTTCATCAATGGTGATTTTTGGTAAAGCCAAACTCAAATACAAATAAATCCCATTGGCTTGAACCAAACTTCCTAATCCTATTTTTGTATGGTTTAAACTTGCATCTATTTTATCCAAAATCGCTTTTTGGTCTAAAACTTCTTTGAGCTTGTAGTTAAGTTTTTCTTGTTCCAAATGCATCATTGATAATGTGGTTTCGTGTTTGTCACCTGCTGATCCTTTAGCATCATTCTTTGAATCTTCGGTCAATGCCGATATCATATCTCGAAAAACATCGATTTTATCTTGAACTTGTTGGGTGTAATACTGATGGATTTTTTGTTTGAAAGTCATAGTGAAAAATTAACCACAAAAGGAACAAAGTTAAATGTAAAATAACATAAGTCTTTTGTGGTAGAAGAATTAAAAATCAAATTTATAGCTTGCTCCCAATACTACTTGAAGTGCTTGAACGGGATAATTCAACCATTTTTGATAGGATTGATTGGCTATATTATTGAATTTTATAAATCCTGTTAATTGTTCGTTGTGGTTGTAACCAATATTAAAATTAGCATCCAAATAACCTTTGATATTGGTCGTTTCCGAATAATAAGCCGGTGGGAAAATAGTGATCATGCTTTGAATATAAACAATATCTTTACGTTCCCCTACATAAACTAAATTTGCACCAGCAAACCATTTTTTAGTAATATTTACATTAATATTAGACCCTAATATTAAAGTTGGTAAATTCCAAGCTTCCTCCTGAAATGTTGTAAAAAATCGGCTGTAAGAACCGTTTAAACCTATGGTTACATTTTTATTAAAATCGGCTTTCAATTCTCCAAATAAACTCACCGTTCTAACATAATCGTAAACTACACCGAAAGAATTTCCGAATTGATAGCTTTCTGAATTTGAAGAAAACATATTGAATTCATTAGTTTTAAATAATGGTTTGTTTTTTTCATTTTGAACAGTGCTACGAAGTGTATAACTGACATTATTGGACAATTTTCCTTTTATTCCAGCAAATAAATCAAACTGCTTATCGGTTGGAGCAATTGCTAATGTTGGCGAAACAAACGGATTTTCATTTGAGAAATCACAATACGAGTTTTGATTTAAACTACCCTCTATACCAGTATAAAAAATCATAAAATCTCCAACTACTTTTAATGAGGCATTAACCTGCGGATATACAAATATTTTACTGTTACTATTTTCGTTGTTTGCACTATAAAATACGGATGCACCAATATTTATTGCCCAATCATTTTTATTAACCGCTACACTTGGATGAATTCCAAAATTGGTAAAACCATATTTAATTTTGCTAGTTCCTTGGAAGTTTTTATCAAAACTACCACCTAAATAATCTACAATTAAATTGGTTTTTAATTTCTTTCTTAAAAGTTCAAACTCGAATGAAGGTTTTACGTAAAATCTATTTTCAACTGATCCGTAGGTATCCCAAAAACGATTGTATTTCAAACTAGCATCTTTAAAAAAACTGTCGGTCAAACTTAAATTTGTTCCAATGTAAAGATTGTTAAAAGTATGTTTTGGATTAATTCTATCAATTAATAGTTGCGATAAATTTTCAGGAATTCCATACCAATTATATAATTGGTTTTTAAATCCTAAATCTGAAATCCAAGTCAAATTTTGAAGTTGGTTCCCATAAGTTAAGTCCAAAGAAGTAGTACTAAAATCATTTTTTAATGCAACGTCTTTTATTCCTCCTTGCGAAGAAAGATGTCTAAACATACCCCCTATATATTCGTGGTCACTAAAGTTTTCAGTAACAAAAAGTTCGGTATTTAGAGTAGTATAATTTCCCAAACCTACATTAGCAAAGTTCTTATATAATTTCTCTGTTTGAGGTTTCTCAACAACCGCTGCACGCCCTTTAATTGGCACAAAAGTAGAGGCTACTGGAAATGAAAAGAAGTTGTATTTTACATCCTCTTTTTTTGAATTATCTACATCTTCGAGGGAGGGTATTTCCTTGACTTTAAATGCGTCAGAAATCGTTGGAGTATAAGGTTTTACAACGTTTACCACTTCTGTACCGATGTTTTCATCTTTCTTTTGAGCAAAAGTAATTTGGCAAGCAATAAGAATAAAAATAAGTCCAATATTATTTTCAAATTTATTTTTCATAATTATTTATTTAATTTGTTACCGACGAATTCGTCTTTGCTTCTTCTTTTTTGATTGTATCCAATTCCTTTTGAGCTTCTTCAACTATATCAGGAAATGAGGTGAAATTTTTGATTACACTATCTAAAATATAGGTGGCTTGAAAACTATCTTTCAATCCGTAGAAATTTTTAGCCATAACTACAAGGCCTTTTGCACCGAAATATTTATAACCAGAATAATCTTTAGTTAATTTTTGAACTACAGTATTTGATTCCTCAAATTTACCGTCATAATTTTTAAAATACGCATCAAAATACAACGCTTCGGCAGCCAACTCCCCTTTTGCAATTTTCATTAATTTTGAATACTCCTGGCGTGCTTTTGGCAAATCATTAGAATTAAAAGCAGCTCTTGCAATTATTATTTGCGCATCACTTTTTACTTTGTCATTAGTTTTTGGATTACTTAAAACTTTATCAGCATACAAAACAGCATTTACATAATCCTTTTGCTCGTAAAAGGTTTTCATCAAATTGGCTTGGGCAAATGTTATGTTTTGAGGAAAATCAGCTTCAGATTCCAACCTTTTTAATATTGGAACTAGTTTAATATTGTCATTTGATTTAATATGAATTTCTGCCAATCTGGCCAAGGCTTGTTCTGTAAAATCGTTTCTCGATTTCGAAATTACATATTCATAATTTGTTACTGCATTTGCTTCTAATCCATCTGCATAATAAGATTGAGCTAAATAAAAATTAGCGTTCAAAGCATGGTTTCCATTTGGAAATTTAGAAACATAACTACTAAAACTAGCAATAGCTTGTTTAGTATTGTTTTGCAAAAATTGTTTTTCAGCAGCTTCAAAGGTATCATTATCTAATTCAGCATCTGTTACAGAAACAAAATCTAAAGTTCTAACCCAAGTTGCATATTCATCGACTTTACCATTGTCAACATAAATTATTCTAGCAGTAGAAACGGCTTCTAATGCTTCGGGAGATTTTGGAAATTCTGCGGCAACTTTCTTAAATTTTGTAATAGCTAAATCGTCTTTTTCAGTATTGTAATAAATCAAACCTTGGCGCAATATTGATTTAGAAGCATAAGAACCTTTTTTGAATTCAGTCAATAACTGATCGTAAATCTTTATTGCTAAATCGTAACTTTTCTCAGCAACATAAGTATTTCCCAATTCAAACAAAGCATCATCACGATATTGAGATTTTGAATAGGTTGCAATTAACTTATTCAAGTCATCAATTTTCTTGTCGTTTTTAGAGACAAATCCGTAACTAATTGCTTTTTGAAATGCAGCATAATCAGCATCGATACTTTTCAATTCGATTGCTTTATTGTAAGCGTCCATTGCTGGCCAGTATTTTGCAGTTACAAATCGGCTGTCGCCCAATCGCAAATATGCATCATTTAAACGAATTTTATCGTCTTTAACTGCTTCAACATAAGCTTGAAAAAAATCACCCGCTTGATCGTATTCCTTTAACTTAAAATAGGAATAGGCAATATTGTAATTGATGTTTTTATATTCTGAAGTATTTTTGGATTCAGAAAACGCCATAAATTGTTTAAAACTTATCAATGATTCATTGAAATTATCCAACACAAATTCTGTTTCCCCTTTCCAAAAAGTAGCGCGAGAAGTAAATTTTGCATCTTGCTGCTCTCCAATTGATTTCTTGAACATTGATAATGCCTCTTGATAATTTCCATCGGTAAATAATTCTATACCTCTGTAAAATGTAACTTTTTGATACGCTTGTTTATTAGCAAAACTTTTATTTTTTTCTAATAATTCTAGGGCACCTTTGTAATTTTTTGAAGTGATAAATGAATTAATTAATAACGTTTCAACGTCTGTTTTACTTGGTGAATTTGGATATTTATTCAAAAAAGAAGTCAAAACATCGGGAACACTTTGGTAGGAATTTCCAATATCATAACTCAATTTCGCATAATTCAAAAAAGCATCTTCTTGAATTTTTAAATCAAATATCATTTCAGATGAGTTTTTGAAAGCATTTAATGCCTGTTGCTTTCTGTTGGTTTTTAAATAGCTTTGACCCAAGTGATAATAAGCATTTTGAGCAACAGAGTCGTTACCGTCTATGATTTTATTAAACTGAGTTATTGCATTTTCAAAATCATTTTGCTGATAATAGGCAAATCCCAATTGGTAATAATCAGTATTGTTCCACTTTCCTTTTTTACCTTTATACTGATTTAAAAATGGAATTGCTTTTTCGAATTCATTCAAATTGAAATAGCTTTCGCCAATTATTTTATTCAATTCTGATTTTTCTAATTCATTTGATTTGGTTAAAGCTATTGATCCCAAGTCGATTGCTTTTTGGAAATTTCCAGATTTGAAACTCATCTCTGCCTGAAAATAGGACAACTTTTCCTTATATTTTTCATTCTCTGCTACTTGATCAAAATACTTATTGGCATTTTTATAATCATCCCCTTCGTAAGCCATAAAACCTAAATAATACTTGGTTTGAGCTGCATATATTTTTGAATTTAAAACTTTATTGAAATAGGTTGTTGCTTGTGATTTATTCTTTGTCGCAAAAAAAGCATACCCTTTTTGGAAATTAAATTGATCTATATCATTATTAGACAAACCACTTTCGTCCACTTTTTCAAACCATTTTAAAGATTCGGTAAAACTTCCTTGCTCAAAATAATGTTGTGCAATTTCGAAGTAGGCAATGTTCAGTTTAGCACTTGTTGGATTATCCAAAATGAAATTTTCCATTAACAAATCAGAATTCGATTGTTTTAACTTTATTGCGCACATTGCATAATAAAAAGCACAATCCGACTGAACTTCTGGTTCATGTTTTTGCAATTTAACTTTTTTAAAAATAATTTGAGCCGATAAATACTGCTTATTTTGGTAGAGGGAAATTGCTTGATTATAGGACTCTAAATTGTTAGTGTATATTTCAGATTTTTGAGCGAAAACAGTTGTGATTTTTAATAAAAATAACAACAAAAGGAACTTGAATGAATTTCTCATAATGGAACAAATTATTACAATCAAATATATAGAATTCTGTATTCTATAACGAACTTAAACTCATTATTATTATGAACATATTTTTAAACAACAAATAAGAAAATTGAAATTGGTATTTCATTAAAACTTATTACTTTTACAAAATAAACAATATTATTTATGTCACAACCAATATTATCTTTAAAAAACGTTACTATTTACCAAGAACAAAGAGTTATTTTAACTAATGTTAATTTGGAAGTAAACCAAGGTGAATTCATATATTTGATTGGAAAAACAGGTTCGGGAAAGAGTAGTTTTATGAAAACTTTATATGCCGATTTACCCTTGTCAGAGGGACAATCAAACATTGTGAATTTTGATTTAGCAACTTTAAAAGAAGATGATATTCCATTTTTAAGAAGAAAACTAGGGATTGTATTTCAAGATTTCAAACTTTTACCAGATAGAACTGTAAATGAAAACATGATTTTTGTATTGAAAGCAACAGGATGGATCGATCCTGTAGATATGCAAAATAAAATAGACGAAGTTTTAGACAAAGTAGATATGAAATCATTTGCTTCTAAAATGCCACATCAATTGTCTGGTGGCGAGCAACAACGTGTGGCCATTGCAAGAGCATTACTAAATGACCCTGAATTAATTTTGGCCGATGAGCCAACCGGTAATCTAGACCCTCAAACTAGTATTGAAGTAATGGAAGTTTTGAGAAAAATTAATGCTTCAGGCAAAACAATAATTATGGCCACTCACGATTATGCACTTTTGATGAAATATCCATCTAAAACGCTAAAATGTGAAGATAGTAATATGTTTGAAGTAGTTCAAAAAATAGCTTAAGCTAAATGCTCTCCATTCTCATTCCAATATACAATTATAATGCTTATCCATTAGTTTTGGAACTTCATAAGCAGTGTTTGGAATGTAAAATTGATTTTGAAATTTTATGTCAAGATGATGCTTCAAAATCGGTGTTAAATTCAGAAAACGATAAAATAAATTCGTTGTCCAATTGCAATTTTACTGAACTTAAAGTTAATATTGCTCACAGGCAAAATAGAAACTCACTTGCTAACAAAGCTAAATTTGAGAATTTACTTTTTATAGATGGCGATTCCATCATCATTCGAAATAATTATATATCCAACTATGTTTCTTGGTTAAATGATTTTGACATTATTTACGGAGGTAGATTACATCCCGAAAATTTCCCTTCAAACAATCAAAAGCTTAGATGGAAATACGGAAAATTCATTGAAGATAAATCAGTTGAAAAAAGAAAATTAGCTCCGTTTCAATCATTATTATTTAATAATACAATCATAAAAAAAGATTGTTTTAACAAAGTGAAATTTGATTCTCATCTTACTAAATATGGCCATGATGACACTCAACTTTCGTTTCAACTTAGCCAATTTAATCCTAAATTAATACATGTCGATAACCCAGTTGAACACGGCGATATCGATTCCAATATAGAATATATTTTAAAAACAAAAAGTTCTCTTGAAAATTTGATAAAATTATTTGAGGAGGGAAAAATAAATAAGGATTTTTCTAGGTTAATTTTGTTACTATTGATTTTGAATAAGATGAAATTAACGTATTTAATTTTTGTGTTTTACAAAATTTCAGAAGGTTTTCTAAGTCGAAATCTAGAAGGAAATAATCCCAATTTATTTATTTATAATATTTTTAAACTAGGATATTTGTGTAGTATTAGTATTAAGAAATAGATTTTGCTTTTATGTCCTTAAATAGTGAATCCCAAAGTGGCATAATGGTCTCGATTTTATAATTCAAACTCTTTATTTTTGCATTTTTTCCCATTTCAATTCTTTTAGAATCATTGTTTATCAAATCCAAAACAGCTTCAACATAATCAGACTCGTTTCCATTTTTGACTAATATCCCATCGGTATTGTTTGTTATAATACCTCTTGGTCCACAAGGACAATCATAGGCGATACAAGGCAATCCGGTAGCCATAGCTTCAATCAAAACCATTCCAAATCCTTCAAATCTTGAAGTCATTAAATAAATTGAATTCTCTTGATATTTAGGAACAATATCATTTATTGGCTCAAAAAAACTAACGCTATTAGTAAGATTTAATTCTGAAGTTAGCTTTTGCAAATATAAATCATCACTGGACTTTCCATAAATATCAAGGTGCCAATCAGGATGTTTTTTGACTATTCGTTTCCAAATATAAAGTAATCTATCGAGCCCTTTTTCATATACATGACGACCAACGGCAATTACTTTTTTCGAATTTAGTTTTGCTAAATTATCGGTGTGAAACCAGAGTGGATTCGGTATAATAATTCCATGAGGCACGTTCCATTCTTTTATGCTTTCATTTGTTTCAACAACAAAATTATCAAAATTTCTAACGGCAAATTTCTTGAATAATATAGTCAATTTTGAACTAATTATTTTGAATATAGAATCGCTTTCCTTTTCCACTTCGTTTAAGGAATTATGAATTTCTAAAACAACAGGGATTTTTGTTTTTAAAAGCAATGGCAAAAGAAATGCCTTTAATCCGTTATCACAAACAACAATGATATCTGGGTTTAGCAATTCAATGTGCTCATTTAATTTTTTTCTATAATTCATTAAAAACTGAATGGGATTTCCGTTTAAAATCATGTCGTGGAAACCAATTTTCTTGTTGAAATTATAAAATTGTGGAAAACCTCCTTTATTTTGAGTTAGAATATCAACTTTGTAGCCCCATTTTTCGATAAGATAAAACGTTTTTATTGATAAAACACGTGCAACTCCTCCTTCATTATTAATATTTGGAACTAGATAAAGTAATTTCATTATTTAGAATTCAAAAATTCATTATAATCACGGATATAATCTTCTTCTTCAAAAACATCAGATGCTAAAACTAAACAAACTGCACCTGAAGAAAAATTCTCCAATTCACGCCAAATTCCCTTTGGAATGTGCAATCCAATATTTGGTTTGTTCAACAGAAAACTCTTTTTTTCGTTTCCGTCATTTAGGATAACATCAAAACTTCCGCTTAATGCAATTAATATTTCGTGCTGGTTTATATGGGAATGCCCCCCTCGAAACGCAGTGCTTGGAACATCAAACAAATAGTAAACTCTCTTTAGTTCAAAAGGTAAAATATCATTTTGTACAAAGGCTAAATTTCCACGTAGATCTTCAATTGTGGGTATTTGGATGAACTCAATGTAACTTAGTTTACTCATACTTTAATTATTTAATTCCATTAAATCTAACCATTTTTGTCCAATTATATCAATGGAAAAATGTTGGATACTTGTTAACGAATTTTGCTTACAAATAGTATATAATTCTTCATCATCGTTTAATAAATTCATCGCCTCAGATAATTTATCTAAGTTCTGGTCTTCAACTAATAGTCCGTTCCATTTATGTAAAATAATTTCACTTGGCCCAGACAAACAATCAAATGAAACAACTGGAATTCCGCAAACCAAAGCTTCCAAAATTACATTTGGCATTCCTTCGTTCAAACTACTTAATACAAAAAACTTGGCATTTTTAAGAAACGAATAAGGATTTTTTTGAAAACCTAAAAAATGAATTTTATCTGAAATTTTCATTTGCTTTGCTAATTGCAAATAATCCATCATTTTGGAACCTTCACCAAGTAAAACCAAGTGAATATTTTGCTTTGGCAAATTTGAATTAGAATATGCTATAATCAATTTATCAAATTGTTTTACATCAGTATCCATTTGACCTACCCCAATTATATATTCAAAATCGATATCAATTGGCTCATTGTATTTTGAATGAATTTCTTCGGTATTTATTGGATTATATATAGTTTGAACATTGGACAATTGGTGTTTTTGTTCTATCAGTTCTTTAGTTTTATTAGTTACAGCGACAATTTTATAAGAATCACTATAGGTAAATCGAGTTAAAAAGGTCCAATTCGACATATAATGGTCCGTTAAATAGCTATGAACTGTGAAAATTGTTTTGGAATTATACAAGAATTTAGAAATAAGTAATTCCTGAAGAGGCTTATTACGAAATCTAAAATCAATAATGAAATCGAAATTATTTTCGCGAAGATAATTTTTAAGAAATAAGAAGCGATTTAATTTATTGAAAAATCCGTTTGATTTATTTTTTAATTTTTCAAGATTTATCAACTTGCCTGAAAAATCATAGGAAACTTCATCAACTACGATAATATTGTGGACATCAATACCTTGTTTTTCAAAAAAAACTGACAAATTAGCCATCACTCGTTCTGCGCCACCTATTCCCAATCGGTAACCAATTAATGCGATTTTATTTTTTTTGTTAGGTATTATCATCAACCTTTTCTTATTTTCGTATCAAATATAACTCTTTTTAATAATATGCAAGAAAATCCACTTGTATCAATAATTTGTCTGGCTTTCAATCACGAGAAATATGTGGTGGAAACTTTGAATTCTGTTGTTGAACAAAGTTACCAACCTATTGAGTTAATTATTGTGGATGATTGCAGCACTGACAACACAAAGTTAGTAATAAATAACTGGCTTTTATCACATCCAGAAGTACAATTTATTGTAAATGAAGCAAATAGAGGAAATACCAAATCATTTAACAACGCATTAAAATTTGCTAAAGGCGAATATATTATTGATTTAGCAGCTGATGATCTAATTGTGCCAAATGGAATAGAATTACAAATAAATGCTTTTCAAAATAGTAAATATAAAAACCTAGGCGTTGTTTATGGAAATGCAGAAATAATTAATGAAGACGGGAGTTTTAATTCCTATTATTTTCCTGTAGATGAAGATAGAAAAGTGATTGCAAAAAGAGCAACTGGAGATATTTACAGTTCCGTTTTGTCAACTGGAGATAGCATTTGTTCAGTTTCTGCATTATTTAAAAAAAGTGTGTTTGACTTTTTAGAGGGTTATGATGAAACACTAGATTACGAAGATTTGGATTCTTGGATCAGGACTTCAAGAGAGTATGAATTTGATTTTATCGATGAAGTTTTGGTTAAAAAAAGAACGGTAGCCAACTCATTAGGATCCAATTTCTATAAGAAAAAACACAAAATCAATATCTCTACTTATATAATTTTAAAAAAGGCTTTAAAATTAAATCGTTCAAAAATTGAAGATTTGGCACTTCAAAAAAGAGTCCACCATGAAATTATTCATTCCTTAAAATATAGAAGTTTGAATTTATTGATTAAGAATTTAGGACTACGAATAGCTATTTCATGGAGAAAAAAATTCAAAAAATATCCTAATTAATTCCTGTTTTTTCGAATTAACTTATTTAAAGGCGATTCAATATATAGATACAATAAGATGGAAATGAAATTTAAAGCTATAAATACAAACCACTGATTTGTACTAATTTTATTTAAAATGGTGACAAAAATTCCCAAATGAATTAGATAGAAAACATAAGAACTTTTACCCAATAGTTGCAATACTTTGGTGCTAAAAAAATTGGATATTAATGTCTTTTCGTTAATTAACCCAAAGAATAAGGGCGCGATTCCAAAAACGGGTAACACTATTGTATTAATTACTTTTCCTGTAAATGAATCTACTCCAAATCCGCCTTCAACTTTCAGTAAAACCAAAGCACAAATACTCAATATAATTCCTATTAATCCAAGGTAGGTTATGCCTTTAAATCTAGTTTGATGTTTTCTAACAATTAGTGCTAATCCGATTCCAACAAAGAACTCACAAATTCTACCAAAGAAGGTAAAATCCAACATAAAATTGATTGATTTCATGAAACCATTGCAGTCGATTCCACTAAAAAAAGAAACTAATAATACTCCTAAACCTAAAAAAAACAGAGGAATTAAAACAAGGAAAAACCTGCTTTTATTGATAAAAATAAAAAATAAAGGAGCTGTAAAATAGAAAACTTCTTCAACTGTTAAAGACCAACTCTGAGCAATTCCAGTGAATTTAAGATTGTCCGAAAACCCTTTTAAGAAAGAAATGTTGTAAAAATAATTATGTAAATCTATCCAACTATTCTGTGAATATACCACTGCAAAAAATACAAATGTAAGTGTAGTTAGAATAAAATACATTGGATAAATCCTAGCTATACGCTTGATGAGATAATTTTTAAAACTGAAATTTGGTTCGTCAAAATATCTGTTGCAAATAAGAAACCCACTAAGAACAAAGAAAATCGTAACGCCAATATGAAACTCACTGAAAAAATCGTGAATGTATTTTCCAAAAAATTCTATCGAAAAAGGATTGTAATGGTGAATATATACCATAAAAGCAGCTAATGCTCTAATTCCCGTTAGTGCTGGAAAATTAACCTTATTCATGGCGTTTGAATTTACTTTTTATCTTTCTAATGTAAGAAAAAATGTCGACTCGTTTATTTAATTCACGATATGAATATAATATTGAAAAAGCTAAAATTAATCCCAAAGGATAGTAAGCAAAAGGATAATCAATCGTGAAAGTGATTGTACTTGCTGAAATACCAATTAAAAAACAAAACATTATTACTCGAAAAGTATCCTTTCGAATCGAAAAATTATATTTGTTTTTTAAAATCGGGATTATATAAAATGCGTACAATATAAATTGGATCAAACTAGCAATTCCAATTCCTACTAATCCTAAAAAATGATAGAAAAATAGGGTTGAAACCAATAAAAATATATCACTGATAATTTCTTGTTTGAAATACAATTTGTTATCGCCTTTGGCTAAGATTACAAATGCTAAAGGCCAAATTACTGCCTTTAAAATAATGGCAAATAACGCCGCCTTAAAAATGGATAAAACTCCTAAAAAGTGATTTGAATAAAGTATTTCTACTACAAATGGACCACTAAAATATAAGAAAATTATTGCTGGAGTTACCAATAATAAACCCATTTCAATTTGATCGTTTACTAACTCTTTAACTTTGAAATTGTCACTTTGGATTTGGGTAATTCTTGGATAAAAATCGGCTCCCATTGCATTGAAAATGAGCCCGACATAAGATATTAAAATTACAGAACTCACTTCAAATAACCCTAATATTTCAGCACTTGAACCATTACCATTCAAATACAATTTAATTAGATAACTACATATTTGACCAAAAATAACATTAATAGAAAGTAAAAATCCCATTTTCATTAGTGGTTTTCCTTTATGAAAAGTATCGACTATAGAAAGTGAGATATTATCTATTTTAATATTTCTAGTAAAATAGTAATTTACTAATAAATTGATAAAACTAGATACTAAAATAACAGCAATAATTCCATCAAATTTGAAAAAGTAATAGATTGGAACTGTAATTAAAGTTATTAAAACCGAAGATAAAACATTTGAAATAGCAATCGATTTTATCATTCGAAGACCTTGTAACAATGCAAGTCGACTGGTTGATAAATTTGCAAAAACAAAATTTACAGACAATATTACAAACCAGAAATAATAATCGGTATTTCCAAAAGTCAGTTTGCTAAGCAACTTTGAAAAACAAATAGTTACCAAAGCGCCAATAATACTAGCGAATAACAACCATCTTTGCAATACAATAAACCGTTCTGAGAATTTATTTTGATCGTTTTCAGCATTAGCCAAGCTCACTTCACGAACTCCTGTAATATTGATTCCAAAATTTGTAAATGAACTAATTATTGCAACTGTATTATTTAATAAACCTACAATTCCTATTCCAAATGGCCCAAGGAAAATAGCAACAAACTTTGAACCTACAATGCTTACCAACATTTTCATTGCTTGAGCAAATCCAAATATTCCGGTAGCATTTAGAATCGTTTTGTGAGAATTTTCTTTATTATTAATTTCCATTTAGTCAATATTACATCCGAAAGACAGGTATTGATTTTTAAATTCTGAAACCCATTTTTTCCATTCAGTACTTGTGGCAGAAAAATTATTTGATGCAACTAATAATTCCTCAATCTTTAATGAATTCAAATCGTTTGGATAATTTTCCATAGCATCAAAAATATCATTCAACCATGCTTCATTAATAATTTTATTAAAATTAAACATATTGAAATTCACTTTGTCGTATTTTTTATTTTGATTACTAGCAGAGGAAAGAAAACCAGTTCTCATATATTCTGTATTTGTAAAACCAAAATATTGTTTCTTTTTCTTACTATTTAAATACTTAACGGCATTGAGCAATTGAAGTCCCTCATCAACAGAATTATTATGATTTCTCCATAAATTTAAAAAATATTTTTTCTTAAAAATAGCTCCTGAAGTTGAATAAATAGTATAATACTCAAGAAATCTATCCAAACTATAAAAATTGAGAAAAGTCAATATTTTTCTAATTTTAAATCGGTGAAATCTAAATATTAGATTAAATAAATAAGGATTTGTTGTATATAAATTTGGAGTAAATATTGAATACTCGTTATTAGACCTTTCGGTTTTCTTAGGAAGTAAATTGGAGTTTCCAAGCCAACATAATTTCAATATTTTGATTTTATCAGATTCTAAGTTCAATCTAATTTTTTTTAAATGTATTGGTTTTGTAAACCAAAAATCGTCTTCTATTAATAGAAAATAATTTGATGCCTTTTCAGCTGCATTTATCCATAAATCTATTGGTATTTTTGAATTTACATTTGAATCGCCATTTACAATAGCTTTAGATTTTTCAGAATATAAATCTGATTTTAGAATTTTAATTGCTGGGTATTTATTAGTTAATTTGTCAAGATATTTTTTCGGGGTTCCATCGTCTAATATTATGATATTAATATCATTATCACGAACATTCAAATAAATACTTTGAATACATCTATCCAAATAATATGGACGATTAAATGATTTTATTAATAAGTCCATGAATTCAATTTTTGAATCACATAATCAACTTCATCGACTGTCATCACTGGACTTATTGGCAAACTCAAAACTTCATCTTGGATTTTTTGTGTAATTGGTAATTGTATATTATTCCAATTTTTGAATGACTTTTGACGATGAGGAGCAATAGGATAGTGAATTAGAGTTTCAATTCCATTTTTCTTCAAATAATCTTGTAATTCATATCTTTTTTGTGTTCGTATTACAAATAAATGGAAAACATGATTATCAGAGAAATCCCAAAAAGGGAGAGTAATATTTTCATTATTTATTTCAAGTAAATAACGTTTAGCAATATTCTTACGAATTTGGTT
Source organism: Flavobacteriaceae bacterium (assembly GCA_009926065.1). Lineage (GTDB taxonomy): Bacteria > Bacteroidota > Bacteroidia > Flavobacteriales > Flavobacteriaceae > Flavobacterium. Next base: position 105,612 of record RFPP01000002.1, on the reverse strand, counting down.
ATCGTTATCTAAGTTGGGTAATTTCACATTTAAAAATGCAGCTTGAAGCTCATCTAATCGGGAATTAACTCCAATAAAATCATTATAATACTTTACTTTAGATCCATAATTTCGAAGAGAAAATAATACTTCTGCCAACTCATCATCATTGGTTACCACTGCGCCACCATCTCCTAAAGCTCCCAAATTTTTTCCTGGATAAAAGCTAAAAGCTTGAGTGTTTTTTGATTTAATATTATTCGAAATCGCTCCATGTGACTGAGCAGAATCTTCCACCACAATTAAATTGTATTTATTGGCTATTTCATTTATTACGTCAAGCTCAGCCAATTGACCGTAAAGGTTTACCGCTAGAATAGACCTGGTTTTATTTGTGATTTTGTCAGTGATTAAATTCGGATTTAGGTTATAGGTTTCTAATTTTGGTTCAACCAGAACAGGAACTAAATCAGCTTGAATTATTGATAAAATGGTTGCTATATAAGTATTTGCAGGGACAATAACTTCGTCACCTTTTTTTATTTTTTCTATCTGAATGTAGCCCTTGTATATTAATGTTAAAGCGTCCAAACCGTTACCAACACCAATACAATATTTCGATTGACAATAGTTAGCAAAATTAATCTCGAATAGTTTCACTTCTTCACCAAGAATATACCAACCGCTGTCTAAAACGCTTCTCAATTTGTTTTGAAAAGCAATCTCATAGGGCTCATTAATCTTATTTAAGTCAAGAAATTTTATCATATCAAAATGGTGTCTAGTAGGTGATATTTTGAAGTTTCAACATCATAAAAATTCTGAACTAAGGTATGTGCTCCGAAACTTTCCTTCCAAAAATTGATGTTTTTTACAATATTCAATCCATTATTTTCATGAGAGGGCCCAAAATCAAAATAATTTTTTCCTTTTGAAACTTCATTAATTAAATAATCATACAAAAAATCAATACTTCCCAGTAAATTATTACTTTCAGTGCCTGAAATATACTGAGGTTTTACTACATTTTTAGTAATAAATAAAGTTGTTCCACATACAATATTGTCATTGTGATAAACATTAAAGTGCTTTATATTTTCAGGAAATTTAGTTTTTAATTGCACAATTTCATCTAATGAATGTACAGGTTTTGAATTGTATTTTTCTTTCAAGTTTGGAATTAATATAGTGTTCCAAAAAGCTTCTAAATTGTCTTCTTCTTTAATTATTAAATTTAATTTCTTTCCCCTATTTATACATTCCCGTCTGGATTTAGAAATCTTAAAATTGGATTTTAAATTAATAACCGAAACAGCATGTTTCATTGAGGTAATTCCATTACAAATAGAAACTAAATAATCAATTTCGTCTGACAAATTATCACAATAAATAGATGGGATTTTTTTTATTTTTAATGAAGAAATTCCTCTCTCGTTTAAATACTTTAAAATTGCTTTAAAAATAAAAATTACATTATATAATTTAGAATTTAGTGGTAAAACCAAACCTCCATATGTCAATCCTTGATGAGAGAATACAGTTTCTCCTACTCTATTTGCTGGCAATACTGCTATTAATTTATTTTCCTCGTAAATCATTAATGAAAAATCTTGGAAACGATCAGAATGATATTCCATAAAATCTCTATTGAATAGGAAAGTAGCGTTTTTGGCGATGCTAATAAACGCATTCCATTCATTGAAATTACTATATTCGTATCTTTTTACTGTGTAATTTTTCAATTTCAAATTTTATACATTGGAAAATTAATCATTTAATTTTATACGATCATTATTTTATTAAAATAAATTAGTATTTTTAGTCAATTATTACTAATAATGAAACGACTAATTCAAAACGTCCTTTTTGCGATTTTATTACTTATTTCAAATGCCTGTTTTGGTCAGGACGTTGCTTTATTTCAACAATTTAATGGAAAATATGATTTCGTTTTCATTGGTAATACCCTAAATCCAATTGAAAATTCATTTCAAACTAGCGTATCGGTTTTAACTTCTTCTTCAGCTCAATTGTCACTAAATCCAAATGACCAAATTGAAAAAGCCTATTTATATTGGGCTGGATGTGGTCCTGGTGATTTTGAGGTAAAATTAAATGGTCAAACTATTCAGCCAGACCGAACTTTTATACTTCAAAGAGCAGTATCAAATCTAATTTTTGATTATTTCAGCGCCTTTAAAGATGTTACAGGTTTAGTTCAATCAACCGGAAATGGAAATTACACTTTGTCTGATCTTGATGTTTCTTCCTATATTGATTTTCACTCTCAAAGAAGTACAAACTTTGCAGGATGGGCAATTATTGTAGTTTATAAAAATACTAATTTAACTTTAAATCAATTGAATATTTATGATGGGATGCAAGCTGTTCCTGATGAAGTAAACATAACCTTAAACAGTTTAAATGTAATAGATAACAATGATGCTAAAATTGGTTTTTTAGCTTGGGAAGGAGATTCGGGAATTGCTGTAAATGAAACGTTACGAATTAACGGTACTCCTATAGGAAACCCTCCTTTAAACCCTGTAAATAATGCTTTTAACGGAACAAATAGTTTGACTAATTCTAATGTTTTGTACAATATGGATTTAGATGTATATCCCATTCAAAATAACATTTCAATTGGAGATACTTCTGCTCAAATTCAGCTGACATCAAATCAAGATTTTGTGATGATTAATGCTATAGTAACTAAATTGAATAGTCAACTACCCGATGCCATAATTGAAATAAACAATGTTGAAAAACAATGCGATTCAAGAACAATTTTAGTAAATTATAAGGTAATGAATCCAAATTCGACTGCTATTTTACCATCAAACACACCTATTTCAATTTATGCAAATGATATTTATATTAAAACTATTTATACTCAATCAAATATTCCTATTGATGGTAATGAAATAGGGCAAACAAATGTAATAATACCAACTTCTATTCCTAATAATTTTAATTTGATGATGATGGTTGATGATCTTGGTTCTGCAGTAGGAACTATTACTGAAATAAACGAATACAATAACAAATTTGTGATACCAGTTGAACTTACCGTAGCGCCATTGTTTAACTTAGTTCCCAATTTAGAATCATGTAATCTTGGTAATTCAAAGGGTATTTTTGATTTTTCTAATTATGTAACTTTGGTAAAAGTAAATTCATCAGATACAGTTAGCTTTTTTGAATCACAAACAAACGCTCAAAATAACCTCAATCCAATTCTAAATATCCAAAACTACATCGCAATAACCACCCCCAAAACAATTTATATTAGAATTGATAATAATGGTTGTTATAGTATTACTTCATTTAAATTAAATACAAAAAACTGCCCACCGATTGTATATAATTTCGTTACACCTGACAATGATGGTGTTAATGATACCTTTCATATAGCCGGATTAAAAGATATTTTTTTAAATCACATAATTTCAATTTATAATCGTTGGGGAAAATTAATTTGGACAGGAAATAACAGCACAAATGAGTGGGACGGATATTCTAACAATGGTCTATTGATAAATGATAACCAAGTACCATCAGGAACCTATTTTTATGTAATTGAGTTGAATGATCCTGATTTTAAAGAACCTTTAACAGGTTATTTATATTTAACAAAATAGTATTCAATAAATATATTAACTAGCATTCTCTAACTATATTTGCAATAAATAAATTTAAATTTCCATTTTGAAACAAATTATATCTCCACAAAATCAGTATATAAAGTCACTTTTGATCCTTCAAGAAAAAGCGAAAACTAGAAAACAAACTGGCACCTTTTTAATAGAAGGAAAAAGAGAAATTTCATTAGCTATTAAAGGTGGTTATTGTATTGATACTTTATTATTTTACCCGGAATTAATATCAGAAATTGAAATTATTGAATTTGTAAAACAGTCAACTAATGTTATTGAAATAAACAAAGAGGTATTTGAGAAATTAGCTTATCGAAAAAGCACGGAAGGAGTTATTGCTATTGCAAAAAGTAAGAGTTTTAGTTTATCCGATTTGAAACTAGATAAAAATCCGTTGTTATTAATTGCTGAAGCTCCAGAAAAACCCGGAAATATAGGAGCATTATTAAGAACTGCCGATGCTGCAAACCTTGACGCAGTAATCATAGCCAATCCTAAAGGAGATTTATACAACCCTAATATTATTCGTTCAAGTGTAGGATGCTTGTTTACTAATCAAATTGCAACAGGAACTACCACTGAAATTATTACCTATTTAAAAGAACGAAATATAAGTATTTATTGTGCCACATTACAAAATTCGACTTCCTATCATACTCAGGATTATACCACTCCTTCAGCATTAGTTGTTGGAACTGAAGCAAATGGATTATCAAAAGAATGGCGTGTAGCAGCCACACAAAATATTATTATTCCTATGCAAGGTGAAATAGATTCTATGAATGTTTCAGTTGCGGCAGCCATACTTATTTTTGAAGCAAAAAGACAACGAGGATTTTAATATATTTTTAATAAAATAGCATTTGCACAACTAATAACTTATTCATAATTTTAAAAATTGAATAAAATAGCTATGACAGAAATCGAAATAGAGAAAGAAAACAAGGCTATTGCCCAAGAATACAAAGAACTTCTTAGAATAAGTTATCAGAAATTATCCACTGAAGATAAAAAATTAATTAGGAAAGCCTTTGATGTTGCTGTTGATGCCCACCAAGAACAAAGAAGAAAATCTGGTGAAGCCTATATATTTCATCCCATTGCTGTTGCAAAAATAGTTGCTTCTCAAATAGGTTTAGGTCCTACCTCAATAGCAGCAGCTTTACTCCATGATGTAGTTGAAGATTCTGAAATTACAGTTGAAGATATTGATAAAATGTTCAATCCAAAAGTAGCACAATTAGTAGATGGATTAACAAAAATTTCAAAAATTCAGAAAGATTTGAATTCCTCCATGCAAGCGGAAAATTTTAGAAAAATGATTCTCACTTTGAATGATGATGTGCGAGTTATTCTAATAAAACTAGCCGACCGACTTCATAATATGCAAACTATGGAATCTATGGTTGATTACAAACAAACTAAAATTGCATCAGAAACTTTATATATATATGCTCCGCTAGCGCATCGATTAGGACTTTATAATATTAAAACACAATTAGAAGATTTAGGTTTAAAATATACTGAACCTGAAATTTATAATAATATTGTTACAAAAATTAAAGAAACCAAAGAAGAGCAAGATCAATACATCAAAAATATATCTGATGTAATAAAAAAATCATTAGATGAAGAAGCAATTGATTATGTGATAAAAGGAAGGCCAAAATCCATATACTCAATTCGTAGAAAAATGAAAGCTCAAAACGTTAGCTACGATGAAGTTTATGACAAATTTGCCATAAGGATTGTTTATAAATCAAATGCACATGATGAAAAATTTTTAGCATGGAAAATTTATTCCATTGTAACAGATCATTACAGACCTAGTCCGAGCAGATTACGAGATTGGATTTCTTCACCAAAATCAACTGGATATGAAGCACTTCATATTACTGTAATGGGACCTATGGGCCGTTGGGTAGAAGTTCAAATTCGAAGTGAAAGAATGGATGAAATAGCCGAAAAGGGATATGCTGCGCACTATAAATACAAACAGGGAGCAACGGAAGAGAGCGGTTTAGATATTTGGTTAAACCAATTGAAAGAAGCGTTAGAAAATCAGGAAAAAAATGCAGTTGACTTTGTAGAAGATTTTAAAATGAATCTTTATTCTAAAGAAATATTCGTATTTACTCCAACAGGTGAAATAAAATCACTTCCGAAAGGAGCAACAACATTAGATTTTGCATTTAGTATTCACTCCGAGATTGGAGTCCATACTAGAGGGACTAAGGTGAATGGAAAACTGGTTCCGCTAAATTATGAATTAAAAAGTGGTGATCAAATAGAAGTGATTACTTCTGAAAATCAAAAGCCGAATCCACATTGGTTAAACTATGTTACAACATCAAGAGCTCGAACAAAAATTAAGAATGTTTTAAACGAAAATACAAAAAAAATTGCTGAAGAAGGTAAAGAATTATTAACTCGAAAATTACGACACTTAAAAGTTAACTTAAATGAAAAAACAATTAATGAATTAGTTATTTTTTTTAAATTAAAAACTAGTTTAGATTTATTTTACAGGGTTGGTAATGGAACCATTGAAAATCAAAAATTAAAAGAATTTGCTGCCCTAAAAAGCAATTCGATAATAAACTTCTTTAAAAATAAAATTAAAAGATCTCCCTCAACAAACACTGACCAAATTTCAAAAGATGAAATTATTTCAAACCTCGATTTATTGGTTTTTGGACCCGAACAAGATAAACTAGAATACAAATTATCAACTTGTTGTAATCCTATAGTTGGTGATGATGTATATGGCTTTTTAACAATAAATGAGGGGATAAAAGTCCATAAAAAAGACTGTCCAAATTCCCTAAGTATGCAATCAAATTATGCCTACAGGGTAATAAAAGCAAAGTGGATCGATTCATCACAACAAGAGTTTAAAGCCGTTTTATTTATTACCGGAATGGACTTTATGGGACTTACGAATGAACTCACTAAAGTGATATCAAGTAATATGCATATTAATATTCAAAGTATTTCTCTTACTACTGAAGCAGGATTATTTAACGGTAAAGTTGCTGTAATTGTTAAAAACAATAGTATTCTAGAAAAAATGATGGCTAAAATCCGTAAAATTGAAGGAATTGATAAGGTTACTCGGGTTTATAAAAATTAAAGTTTTTAACAATCACTTGTAATTATTATATAATTAAAATATTAATTTATCTTTGCAAAATATGACGTTAATTTCCGAAGATAACAGTAAGAATCAAGAAATTGTAAAAAATGTATTTACATTATATCTTGAAAATAATGGGCACAGGAAAACTCCTGAACGCTATGCTATTCTTCAAGAAATATATGAAAGTGTTGATCATTTTGATGTTGAACATCTTTATTTAAAGATGAAAAACAAAAATTATCGTGTAAGTCGTGCCACTCTTTATAATACCATTGAACTTTTATTAGATTGTGGTTTAGTTAGAAAACATCAATTTGGTCAAAATCAAGCTCATTATGAAAAGTCCTATTTCGATAAGCAACACGACCATTTAATTATGACAGATTCAGGAGAAGTAATTGAATTTTGCGATCCCAGAATTCAAATGATTAAAAAAACCATTGAAGAAATATTTGACATCGAAGTGCACAATCACTCTTTGTATTTATACGGAACAAAAAAAACAAATAATGAAAGCAAGTGATTATTTCAAAAAAACATTTGTTTTTGTATTTGTATTTTCTCTAACCTATCGAATAGTATTTCAATTATTTAATGGTTTTGATTCATACAGTCTCAAATTCTTTTTAAAAACACTATTCGTTAGTACATTAACTGCGCTAATATTAGGAATATTAAATTACTTTTTTAAAATAGGATTTATTAAAAAAATTAAAAACAACAACAAATAACAACACACAAACAACAGCATAATGACCGTAGATTTATTATTAGGATTGCAGTGGGGTGATGAAGGAAAAGGAAAAATTGTAGACGTACTTACGTCAAAATATGATATAATTGCCCGTTTTCAGGGTGGACCTAATGCAGGTCACACTTTAGAATTTGATGGAATAAAACACGTTTTAAGAACTATTCCTTCGGGAATTTTTCATAAAAATTCAATAAATATTATTGGAAATGGTGTAGTAATTGACCCTGTTGTTTTCCAAAAAGAAATCGAAGGTTTAGAACGTTTTAATTTAGATATCAAAAACAAATTAATCATTTCAAGAAAAGCACACTTAATTTTACCAACCCACCGTTTACTAGATGCTGCTTCAGAAGCTTCAAAAGGAAAAGCCAAAATCGGTTCTACTTTGAAAGGTATTGGTCCAACCTATATGGATAAAACTGGTAGGAATGGAATACGTGTTGGTGATATTGAAATGAAAGATTTTAAAGCTAGATATAGAGCTTTGGCCGACAAACATGAAGCTATGATTAAATTTTATGATGTTTCAATACAATATAATCTCGCTGAACTTGAAGTTGAATTTTTTGAAGCTATTAATAACTTGAAAAAACTTACTTTCATTGATAGTGAAGAATATTTACAGCAAGCTCAAAAAGAAGGAAAATCAATTTTATGTGAAGGTGCTCAAGGTTCTTTATTAGACGTTGATTTCGGAACCTATCCATTCGTTACTTCTTCGAATACCACAGCTGCAGGCGCTTGTACAGGTTTAGGAATTGCACCTAATAAAATTAAAGAAGTCTATGGAATTTTTAAAGCTTATACCACACGTGTAGGAAGCGGCCCCTTCCCTACTGAGGATTTCGATGAATCTGGAGCAACTATGGCAAGAGTTGGGAACGAATTTGGTTCAGTAACTGGAAGACAAAGACGTTGCGGATGGTTAGATTTGGTAGCTTTAAAATATGCAATCAAAGTGAATGGAGTTACCCAATTAATGATGATGAAAGGTGATGTTTTATCTGGATTTGAAACATTAAAAGTGTGTACAGAATATAATTATAAAGGAAAAATTATTTCTCATTTACCTTACAATATTGATCCCGAAAATGTAACTCCAATTTACAAAGAATTTAAAGGATGGAAGGCAGATTTGACAGGAATGACAACTTATGATGATTTACCAATTGAATTGAAAAATTATATCGATTTTATTGAAAAAGAAGTAGAAGTACCAATTAAAATAATTTCTGTAGGTCCCGATCGAAAACAAACAATCACAAAATAATTAAGGAAACGCTTTGATAAATCAGGGCGTTTGTTTTTTGAACAAATTAATATGAAAGAAACCAATTTATTTAAAGCCTTTTTTGAAAGTGAAAAAGCTGGAGGTTTTCTATTAATATTTGCAACTATTATTTCTTTGTTTTTAACTAATTCTATTTTTCAAATCCAATACCTTCAAATTTGGAATTACCAAATTGGAAATCACAGTTTAGTAGAATGGATTAACGATGGGTTAATGACAATTTTCTTTCTGTTGATCGGATTGGAATTGGAGCGTGAAGTATATATCGGAGAACTTTCTTCACTAAAAAAAGCTACATTACCATTAATTGGAGCGCTTGGAGGGATGATAATTCCCGCATTAATTTATGCCGGATTTAATTATGGAACTACCACCCAATCAGGAGTTGGAATTCCAATGGCAACAGACATCGCGTTTGCAATAGGAATCCTATCGCTTTTAGGAAATCGAGTGCCAATATCTTTAAAAATATTCCTTACAGCCTTAGCAGTGATTGATGATTTAGGAGCTATAATTGTGATTGCAATATTCTATACATCAAGTGTTTCTTTATTGAATTTAGGAATCGCTTTAGGGATTTTAGCATTTTTATTTGTTCTAAACCGACTTAAAGTCAATAACCTTATTCCTTATTTAATCGGCGGAATACTGATGTGGTATTTTATGTTGAATTCAGGAGTTCACGCTACAATTACAGGCGTTTTATTAGCTTTTGTAATTCCTTTTGGCGATGGAAGTAAAAAAAATATCTCTTATAAATTACAACACCTATTGCACCAACCAGTTGCATTTGTCATTTTGCCATTATTTGCTTTAGCAAATACTTGTATTGTATTAAATTCAAATTGGCATGAAGGTTTGAGTCATATGAATAGTATTGGAATAATACTAGGATTATTTATTGGAAAACCAATTGGTATTTGGCTATTTTCCTATTTAAGTGTACTTCTCGGAATTGGAATTTTGCCAAAAAGTTTGAATTGGTATACCCTATTCGGAGCAGCTATTTTGGGTGGAATTGGGTTTACAATGTCTATTTTTATAAGTCTATTGGCATTTAATAATAATGAGGATATTATCAATTCTAAAATTGCAATAGTAATCGCTTCAACATTGGCTGCTATTACTGGATTTATATTTTTAAAATTCAAGCTAAAAAAGGTTTAATAGATTTCATTGAAATCAATTAATAAATAAATCTTAATTTGCAGTAGCATTACTTCCTTTTTCTTAAATTTGGCAAAAATTAAACCTTTGAAAAAGTACTTATTTCTTATCAATAGCTGCTTCATTTTTTTCAGTTTGAACACGATAATGGCTCAAGCGCCGAAGAAAATTATCATTGAACATTCCGATTTTGCAGATATCAACCAAATAGAAATTCCTGATGCGGCATTACTAACTGGTAATGTTCGAGTGAATCATGAAGGAGCTATCTTAACCTGTAATAAAGCCTATTGGTTTCAGAAAGAAAATTACATTAAAGCTTTTGGAAACGTACAAATTATTCAAGGTGATACTTTAACAATGACTAGCAAATATGCCGAATACAACGGAAACATCAAACAAGCATATGCAACCGGTGATGTTGTTTTGAGATCGCCAGATATGTCTTTGGTCACTGATACTTTAAACTTTAATAGAAACAGTCAAGAGGCCTATTATACAACTGGTGGACTAATTAACAATAAAGGAAATACGCTTAAAAGTAAATCTGGAAAATATTATGTTGCACAGAAAAAATACCAATTTTTAACCACAGTTGTAATAAAAACCCCCGAAAATATCATCAAATCAAATCACTTGGATTATTATACTAATTCGGGTCATTCCTATTTGTTAGGACCATCGACAATTGATGGAAAAGACAATAAAATCTACACAGAAAATGGTTTTTACGACACCAAAAAAGACATTGCTCGATTGCAACGAAATTCCAAAATAGAATACAACAATCGATTAATAGAAGGCGATAGCTTGTTTTATAATAAGAAAAGAGGATTTGCATCAGCAACCAATAATGTAAAAATTACCGATACCGTAAATAAAATCATTGTTAAAGGACACTATGCTGAAATTTATAAATTTAAAGACTCTGTTTATGTTACCAAAAGAGCTTTAGCGATTAGCTTAATTGAAAAAGATTCGGTTTATATCCATGCTCAAAAATTAATGATAACTGGCAAAGAAAACAATAGAATCATTCGGGGATTTAAAGATGCTAAATTTTACAAAATCAATTTGAGTGGCAAGTGTGATTCTATTCATTCAGATCAGAAAAAAGCACTAACAAAACTCATAGGAAGACCAATTCTCTGGAATTTTGAAAACCAAATGACGGGCGATGTAATGCATCTTATAGGAAATAATAAAACTGAAAAATTAGACTCTCTCAAAGTAATAAACAACGCATTTATAGTCTCAAAAGATACTATTGGAACCGGATTTAATCAGGTGAAAGGTCAAAATTTATATGGGAAATTCAAAGACAAAAACCTTGATAACGTAGATATTATAAAAAATACTGAAGTTATTTATTACATGCGAAATGACAATCAAGAACTTATCGGAATTAATAAAAGTGTTTGCAGTAAAATAAATCTGAAATTGGATAAAAACAAAATCGATGATTTGACTCTTTTTAACAAGCCCGATAGCGATATTTATCCTGAAAAAGAACTGCCTGAAAACGCTAGAAAATTGAGAGGTTTTATATGGCGAGCTGACGAAAGAATTAAATCCATAGACGATTTATTTACCAAAGAAGAAAATGAAATGAACGATAAAATCGTGAAAGAAAGTAAAGCCTTAAAAGCCAAAGCAGACGTTCCAATGAAAATACGTAAAGAAACCCTTGAATATAAAGACAAATAAAGAAGTAAATTGAACAACGATTTTCTAAAATACCAAGCCCAAACATCTCCCTACCCACTCGGGATGGAAGTTTCGCATGCCATTGGGTCTTATATTTACGATACCAACAATAAAAAATACCTGGATTTTGTAGCAGGTGTTTCTGCTTGCACGCTCGGACATCAACATCCAAGAGTGAACAATGCAATTAAAAATCAATTGGATAAATATTCACACGTGATGGTTTACGGGGAATATTCTCAAAGTCCAGCGGTAGAATTTTGTAAATTATTAGCCGATCACCTTCCCTTTCCATTAAAAAAAACCTACTTGGTAAATTCAGGAACCGAAGCTACTGAAGGTGCATTAAAATTGGCACGACGCATTACTGGCCGAAGTCAATTAATTTCTTGCCATAATGCCTATCACGGAAATACAATGGGCTCGCTGAGCGTAATGGGATTTGAAGAACGCAAACAAGTTTTCCGACCATTAGTACCTGATGTCAATTTTATAACCTTCAATAATGAAGACGATTTACAGAAAATAACCACAAAAACAGCGGGAATTATCTTAGAAACTATTCAAGGTGGTGCAGGATTTATCCAACCTTTCAATGGATTTCTAAAAAAAGTTCGCGCCCGATGCACCGAAGTTGGTGCCATAATGATTCTCGATGAAATCCAACCCGGTTTTGGACGAACAGGAAAATTATTCGGATTTCAAAACTACGATGTCGTTCCCGATATTGTAATTATGGGAAAAGGAATGGGAAGTGGAATGCCCGTAGGAGGTTTCACAGCCTCCGAAGAACATATGGATTTATTGAGCAATAACCCTAAATTAGGACACATAACCACCTTTGGGGGACACCCTGTAATTGCGGCTGCTTGCCTAGCAACATTACAAGAATTAACCGAAAGCACCTTAATGTCAGATGCTATTCACAAAGAAAAAATATTCAGAAAATACCTAATTCACCCGTTAATAAAAGAAGTTCGAGGGGAAGGATTAATGTTGGCAGCCATGACCGAATCTCCTGATATCACAACCAAAGTAATTCTAAAATGCCAAGAAAAAGGCCTCATTTTATTCTGGTTGTTATTTGAAGGTTGCGCCATCAGAATTACCCCGCCGCTCACTATTTCAGAGAGCGAAATTGAAGAAGGATGCTCGATTATTCTTCAAGTTATGGATGAAATCTTAAAAGAAATCTAAGTCATTTTAGAAGCTATTCCTGCTATCCTTCCAATCCTCAATATTGCTTCATCTTAAGCAATATTGAGGGATTTTCCCTTCTATCAGGGCTAAAAAATTACTTATTATAAGACTGTTTTTTGTTAATTAAATTGTTCACAAAAAAAAGTCTCTAATTCTAACATTGAAATAATATTATGTACCTTTATTAAAGGATAAATTAAACAAAATAAGCATGCATATCAGCGACGAAGAAGACGAGTACAAATTATCCTTATTAAAGTTTGAGTCGATGTTGAAAACCAACAAAGTACTCTTTTTTGATTCCGAAGAATTTGAAGAAATTATTCTTCACTACCTTGACATGGGAAAGTCAGCTTTGGCAAAAAAAGCCCTTAAATTAGCTTTGGAACAGCACCCAAGATCCACCGGATTAAAATTAGTTCAAGTAGAAATGCTAGTTTTTGAAGATAAATTAGATCTTGCTGAAAAGTTACTTAACGAATTGTATGCAATAGAACCAACCAATGAAGAAATTTATATTCAAAAAGCCAACATTTATTCAAAAAAAGACAACCACGAAAAAGCCGTAGAACTTCTTCAAATTGCCTTAAAATATACTGATGATTATGCAGATGTTTATAATTTAATTGGAATGGAATACCTTTTCATGGATAAATTAGAATTAGCCAAAGATAATTTTATTAAGTGTTTAGAAGAAGATACTGAAGACCAAGCAGCACTATATAATGTGGTTTATTGCTTTGAATTTTTGGATAAAAACGAAGAAGCAATAGAATATCTTACCAAATATACCAACAAGAATCCTTACAGTGAAATTGCTTGGCACCAAATTGGAAGGTTGAATTACGGTTTAAAAAAATACGAAGAAGCACTTCGTGCTTTTGAATATGCAACCTTAATAGATGATGAATTTCTGGGAGCATACATGGAAAAAGCCAAAACATACGAAAGACTAAAAATGTATGAAAAAGCTATAGAAAGTTACACCAGAACAATTGAATTGGACGAACCTACTTCCTATGCTTTATTAAGAATGGGGAAATGTTATGAAAAACTAGGAAAAAAATCGTTAGCAATTAAATATTTCAATAAAACTGTTCACGAAGACCCTTTATTGGATAAAGGTTGGATTGCAATAACAGATTTTTACGTTAGACAAAAAAAATTCGAAAAGGCACTTTATTATGTAAATAAAGCACTAAATATAGATAACCAAAATCGTTTTTATTGGAAGCGTTTTGCAACTATAAATAAAGAACTAAATTTATTTGAAGAAGCTGAATTTGGCTATAGAAAAGCTGTTGAATTTGGAGACTACCAATTAGATACATGGTTATTTTGGGTTGATATTCTTCAGTTTTTAGGAGAATTTGAAAGCGCAATTCATGCGTTGTTACAAGCTTCAGAATACTTCCCAGAAGAATATGAAGTAGAATACCGTTTAGCAGGATTGTATTTCATGATTCACGATAATACTAAAGCAATTTTCCATTTAAGTAACGGACTAAGGTTAAGTTTTAGTAATAATACTCTACTTGAAAAATTATTCCCAGTAGTTTGGTCCCGTAAAATGGTACAAAATGCAATCAATAAAAGTTTAAAATAATTTTTGAATGACAAAATACCAATTTGGATTAGTTGGAAAAGATATCAATTATTCTTTTTCAAAAAGCTATTTTATTGATAAATTTCAAAAATTAAATTTAGTAGATTTTTCTTATGAAAATTTAGACTTTCAAAAAATAGAAGAATTCCCTGAATATATAGAACAAAATCGAAATATTTGTGGACTAAATGTAACTATACCCTATAAAGAAGCTATAATACCATATTTAGATAAATTATCAAAAATAGCAACTGAAATTGGAGCAGTAAATACAATAAAAATTTCAAAATCAGGAAAATTAAAAGGGTTTAATACCGATTACATTGGATTCCAAAAATCAATAAAATCATTATTAAATGTAAATCACAAAAAAGCACTTATTTTAGGAACTGGAGGAGCCTCAAAAGCAGTAGCTTATGCATTAAAACAATTAGAGATTCCCTATTTATTAGTGTCTAGAAGCACTAATGTTGATGCAATTGGTTACAACCAAGTAAACGAAAAAACATTTGAAGAATTTCATATAATCATTAATTGCACTCCTTTAGGTACATTTCCAAATACCAATTCTTGTCCCGAAATCCCTTATGAAAATTTCACTCCAAAACATATAGCTTTTGATTTAATCTACAATCCCGCAGAAACCTTGTTTCTAAAAAAAGCAAAGGAACAAGGTGCGGTTATAAAAAATGGCTTGGAAATGTTAACAATTCAAGCCGAAAAATCTTGGGAAATTTGGGGTATTTGATACCTATATTTAAATAATAGCGTAATTTACCTACTTTTTTTTCTTAAAAATGTTTAAATTAAAAAAAAACTTTGAATTTTGATTAGTGTTTTGTTATCTTTCGTGCTTTAAAATTATAAACCTTAAACATTTTAAAAATGTTAGAAGAAAAGAATGATAACCTGTCAGTTCAATCAAACGAGACAGATGGAAATTTAGAAATTGAATCACAAGAAGTAATTCAAAGAGAAATACTTCAAATTGATGAAGCCCAGACGGAGCCAGTTGCAGAGGTTGAAATTGAAACTATCAAAGATTTTAAGGATGTGATAGATTACCAAACTATTGATGCTATTACTGCTATCGAAAATGAAAATGCGGCTGAAAATGAAGATGAATCGCTTAAAGAACGTCATGAAATTCCTATGTTGGATTACGAATCCTTAACAATGGAAGAATTGATTTCTGAATTGGAAAAATTAAGTGGTATCGAAAAGATAATGTCTGTTAAGGATCATATTGAAGAAATAAAAAATTCATTTTTAGCTAAATATTATCTATTTATTGAAGATAAAAAGGAAGAATTAAATAATGAGAACTCGGAATCAAAAGACAATTTTTATTATGATTTTCCATTAAAATCAAAATTTGATCAATTATATTCTAGCTATCGAGATAAAAAGAATGTTCATTTTAAGAATTTACAAAATAATTTAAAAAACAATTTAGAAATTCGTTTAGCTATAGTTGAGGAATTAAAAGATTTAATAAATCCTCAAGAAAATATAAAAGACACCCTTAAACATTTTAACGAATTAAGAGAGCGTTGGAAAAATGCTGGACCAATACCCAAAGATAAATACAATCACGTTTGGAATAATTATCATTTTCACGTTGAAAATTTTTACGATTATTTACACTTAGATCGTGAAGCTAGGGACCTTGATTTCAAATACAATTTAGAACAAAAACTTAAAATAATTTCACGAGTTGAAGAATTAATAGGTGAAGTAGATATTAGTAAAGCTTTCCGTGAATTACAAGATTTACACAAAATTTGGAAAGAAGATATTGGTCCTGTCTCAAGAGAACATCGTGAAGAAATTTGGAATCGATTCAGTGAATTAACCAAATTAATGCACGATAAACGTGAATTGTTATCCGAAGAGCAACGATCAAAAGAAAAAGAAAATTTAGAATATAAAAAAGATATAATTTCACAGATTGAAGTTTTGGCTAAAGAAAAAGTTCATTCACATAGTCAGTGGCAATCACAAATAAATAAAGTTGAAAATCTAAGAGCTGCCTTTTTAAAAACAGGGAAAGTTCCCGCCGAAGTTAATGTCAGTATTTGGAATGAATTTAAAACTGCAGTCCGTAATTTTAATAGTTTTAAAAATTCGTTTTATAAGGAAATTAAAAAAGAACAGCAAGAGAATTTAATCAAGAAAATGGAATTAGTTAAAAGAGCAAAAGAACTTCAATTAAGTGAGGATTTTGCAGCTACTACTCCTTTAATGAAAAAAATTCAAGAAGAATGGAAATTGATTGGACATGTACCAAGAAAATATTCAGATTCTATTTGGTCTGAATTTAAAGATGCTTGTAATCATTATTTTGAAGTTTTAAAAGCTCAAAAAAATGAATCTAATTCGGAAGAAATTGAATCATTTGAGAAAAAGAAAGCATATTTAGAAAAACTCAGAGAATTCGAACTAATTGGTGAACACAAAGCAGATTTAGAAGCTATAAAATTGCATATTGAAAATTGGAAATCTCTCGGAAAAGTACCCTACACAAGACGCCATATAGAAGGAAAATTTAATAAAATATTAGATGCCTTATTTGAAAAATTGAGTTTAAGCAAAAAAGAAACTGAAATGGCTCGATTTTCAAATAGAGTTGGTAATTTATCTGAATCTAATGATACTCGAAAAATTGAAAATGAAAAGATATTCATCATGCGTAAAATTGATGAAGTACAAAATGAAATTTTTCAATTAGAAAATAATATTCAGTTTTTTACAAATACTAAAAATGCGAAGAAAGAAAATTCAATTGTATTAGAAGTTAGAAAGAACATTGAAATTCAAAAAGAAACACTTGAAGTTTGGAAAGAAAAACTAAAACAAATTAGAAGTATAAATGTAGAATCATAAAACTAAATTTTTGATTTAAAACCTCGCAATGCGAGGTTTTTTTTATGAAAAAATTATAAAATAGTAAGGTAAATTATTTTAAATTTTCTTTGCTTCCTCCCAAAAAACATCCATTTCTGCTAAAGTCATTTCCATTAATGGTTTTCCCAATTCTTGTGCTTTCGACTCTAAATATTGAAATCTCTTTATAAATTTTTTATTAGTACGTTCTAAAGCATCCTCAGGATTGATATTCAAAAAACGAGCATAATTGATCATTGAAAAAAGTACATCTCCAAATTCAGATTCCATTTTATCTTGATTCCCAGTAGCAACTTCAATTTGAAATTCCTTAATTTCCTCTTTTACTTTATCCCAAACTTGCTTCGGTTTCTCCCAATCAAATCCCACCCCCTTAACTTTGTCTTGAATTCTACTTGCTTTTACTAATGCTGGTAAACTTTTAGGAACGCCTTCTAAAACCGACTTTTTCCCTTCTTTCAATTTCAATTTTTCCCAGTTTTGTTTCACTTCTTCTTCATCTTTAACAACTACATCACTGTAAATATGTGGATGACGATGAACTAGTTTGTCACAAATTTCATTACAAACATCAGCAATATCAAAATTGTTAGTTTCACTACCTATTTTAGCATAAAAAACAATATGTAACAGTAAATCTCCCAACTCTTTTTTAACTTCATTCAGATCATTATTTAAAATAGCATCACCCAATTCATATGTTTCTTCAATGGTTAAATGACGTAAACTTTGCAAGGTTTGCTTTTGATCCCAAGGGCATTTTTCGCGTAAATCGTCCATTATAGTTAACAATCTATCAAAAGCTTGAAGTTGATTTTTTCTATTTTTCATTTGAAATATTAAAATTCTTGAAGTATTAACTGTAAAAATAATAAATCCCGTCAGGATTACCTCTTGACAGGATGAATTTATATTGAATTGTAAATATTATTTTGATTTTGTTTTTTTAGCAGGTTTATCTACTTTTTCAGAAGCAACTTGATTTTTTTCAATGTTTAAATTATCCTCTTCTTTTTTTTGCTCCTCTTTAGAAACTAAACCTTTGGCTTGAAGCATGTTGTACCAATTTAATATTTTTTTAATATCTGATGGATAAACTCTGTCTTGATCATAATCAGGTAGAACCTCTAGAAAATAATCAATTAGTTTTGAATTTTCTTCCTTATGAGAAATTGCAGGTCCATTATCTTCTTTTATTGCAATAGTTCTCATTATATCAGTCAAGGGTTTTTCTTCAGTATAGGTATAAACAGAAATTTCAGATAGTAAGCTCACGTTACTTTTTAATCCTACTGTAATTTTCTTACCGTCAATTAATGATTCAGCAACAAAACCGGTGCGAGTTTGAATCTTTAATTGAAATAAACCTGGTTTTCCTGCTATTGCTAATATTTTATCTAATGTCATTGTATTTTTTATCAATTTAATTTTATTTATCTACCTTTTTTGTTACAAAATTTCATTCTATAGTCTGGACGCGCTTTCCCATCCATAATATTTTGTAGTTTTTTCTTTATTAATTGTTTTTTTAGTGATGAAATTAAATCAGTGAATAAAATTCCTTCAATATGATCGTATTCATGTTGGATTACACGAGCAATCAAGCCATCGAATACTTCAGTTTTAACAACAAAATCTTCCTCACAATATTCTAATGTGATTCTTTCGTTTCTAAAAACATCTTCACGAACATCAGGAATACTTAAACATCCTTCGTTAAATCCCCAAATTTCACCGTCTTCGTTTATCATTTTAGCATTAATAAAAGTACGTTTGAAATTTTTCAATTTAATCTGTTCTTCGGTTGCTAAATCATCGTCATTTCCAAAAGCAGAAGTATCTATTACAAATAAACGAATACTCAATCCAACTTGTGGAGCTGCAAGTCCTACCCCACTAGCATTATACATAGTATCATACATGTTTGCAACTGTCTCTTTTAAATAAGGGTAATCAGATGAAATTGCTTCAGCTACTTTTCTTAATACTGGGTCCCCATATCCTACAATTGGTAAAATCATTAAAATAGTATTTTGGATTTGAAAAATAAAATTCAGTTAATTTAGTAATATTTGTTGGCAAAAATAACAAAAAATACAAGTTGAAATAGTTTAATTACAAATAATATTTTTTTAGTAATTTAAAGAAAATGATACATTATTTAATAATAATCATTTCAAGGTTATATTTCAACACATTAAAAAATAAATCTTTATATAATTAAGTCATCTCAAATAATCTTGTAACATTATTGTTGCAGAAATTTCATCTAATAGAGCTTTATTTTTTCTTTGATTTTTATTTAAACCACTATCTATCATGGTTTGAAATGCCATTTTTGAAGTAAACCGTTCATCAACACGAACTACAGGCATATTTGGGAAAAATAAAGTAAATTTTCTTACAAATGCTTCAATGATTTCAGTACTTTGTGATGGTTCTCCATTCATTTGTTTGGGTTCACCAATAAGTACTTTTTCTACGTTTTCTTTAGAGAAATAATCTTTCAAAAAATCGATTGTGGATGTTGAGGGGATGGTTGTTAATCCAGAAGCGATAATTTGCATTTCGTCTGTAACAGCTATTCCTGTTCGTTTTTGTCCGTAATCAATTGCTAAAATTCGAGGCATCTTTTTAATATTTATACAAATATAAACAAAGTAAATTAACTTGTTAAGTTGCAAAAAAATGATAAATAAAATCCATTTTTAACACTCTTGAAAATAAACAAATAAGTTATCTTTGCTTAAAATATTTTAAAATGAATAATTTACAAACTATTATAGAACAGGCTTGGAACAATAGAGAATTGTTAAAAGAAGAGGCTACTTTAGATGCAATAAGAAAAGTTGTTGATTTGCTGGATTCAGGTAATTTAAGAGTTGCAGAGCCAATTGGCGAAAAATGGCAAGTTAACGAATGGGTAAAAAAAGCAGTTGTAATGTATTTCCCTATTCAAAAAATGGAAACTTTAGAATCAGGTATATTTGAATATCATGATAAAATTCCATTGAAAAGAGGTTATGCAGAAAAAGGAATTCGTGTAGTTCCAAATGCGGTTGCAAGACATGGTGCATACATTTCAAAAGGGGTTATTTTAATGCCTAGCTATGTTAATATTGGAGCACACGTAGACGAAGGAACTATGGTTGATACCTGGGCTACAGTAGGAAGTTGCGCTCAAATTGGAAAAAACGTGCATTTAAGTGGCGGTGTTGGAATTGGTGGTGTTTTAGAGCCTTTACAAGCAGCGCCTGTTATCATTGAAGATGGTGCTTTCATAGGATCTAGATGCATTGTAGTCGAAGGGGTTCATGTTGGGAAAGAAGCTGTACTGGGTGCAAATGTTTGTTTAACTGCATCTACAAAAATTATTGATGTTACCGGTAAAACTCCAATTGAAATGAAAGGATTTGTTCCGGCTAGATCAGTGGTGATCCCTGGAAGTTACACCAAAAATTTTACAGCAGGAGATTATCAAGTTCCATGCGCATTGATTATTGGAACCCGCAAACCTTCAACCGATTTAAAAACGAGTTTAAACGACGCGTTAAGAGAATATGATGTCGCCATTTAATTGAGAAATTTCATGAATATTTAAACGATCTGAAATGATATCTAATCCCATTATAAAAAAAATTTCAACTTTTTTTAATTTGTCATTTTTCAATAATAGATTGATAATTATTTCTTTATGGTTAATTATTGCCTTGCTATCTGTTTTGGTGAAATTAGATATTAATGATATTAATAACTATAAAATTTTTAAAAATGTATTTTATCATACGATAAACAAACTTCCTTTATATAAAGAATATCCTCTAGAATATTTTGATCATAACCACTATGGACCCATTTTTAGTATAGTAATTGCTCCATTTGCAATGTTACCAGATTACATTGGAATCCCTCTTTGGTCTTTATTTAATGCAGGAATTTTAGCGTGGGCAATTACTCAATTACCATTAAAATCTTCTCAAATAAATGCTATTCTTTGGATCTGTTTGCATGAACTATTAACCACATTATTGGGTTTACAATTTAATCCGTTAATGACAGCAATTATTTTACTTTCTTTTGTTTATATCGAAAAAGCAAAAGATTTCTGGTCAGCATTTTTTATAGTTTTAGGTGTTTTTGTAAAATTGTATGGAATTGTAGGTTTGGCATTTTTCTTCTTTTCTAAAAATAAATTTAAATTTATATTGTCACTTACATTCTGGAGTATTGTTTTGTTCTGTTTACCAATGTTGCTATCTTCTCCTGAATATATTATCCAAACATATAAAGAGTGGTTTGAAAGATTAGTTGAAAAAAATAATGAAAATGCTGGATTAAATTCCTACCAAGACATTTCATTAATGGGAATTGTACGTCGATTTTTTCAAGATAGCAGTATCCCTAATTTGCCTTTTTTGATAAGTGGAATTATCTTATTTGGATTACAATATTTAAGAATAAAAGAATACAAAGAAGTTTCATACCGATTAATGTTATTGGCTTCGGTATTAATTTTCACCGTTATTTTTAGCTCGGGATCTGAATCACCAACCTATATAATCGCATTTGTAGGAGTCGCAATTTGGTTTGTAATTCAGCCGAAACCTATTTCGAATTTTTACATTCTATTATTTATTTTTGCTTTAATTCTCACGAGTTTATCGCCATCCGATTTAATTCCAAAATATTTAAAAGACAATTTTATACGTCCTTATGCATTAAAAGCATTACCTTGTGTATTAATTTGGTTTACTATTTTTTATGAAATGCTAAGAAATAAATTTAAAAACTACAATTCAATTACTCATTAAAGATGACTTTACAAAAGAAAATATCTGTTGTTATTCCTTCATTTAATGAGGAAGGAAATATTAAAATTATTGTAAAAGCACTAAATGAAGTGCTTCAAAACTTAAATTATCGATACGAATTAATATTTGTTGACGATGGAAGTAGTGACAAAACATTGCGTATTTTACAAGAAATTTCAGCTAATGATTCTAACGTTTTCTACATAGAATTATCAAGAAATTTTGGACATCAAAATGCACTGAAAGCAGGATTGGACTTAGCTTCTGGAGATTGCATCATTACTATGGATGGTGATATGCAACATCCACCCGAAATGATCCCAAAGTTAATAGAAAAATGGGAAGAAGGATATGATATAGTTTACACCCGACGCTTAGAAGATAAAAATCTTTCACCATTCAAAAAAATAACTTCAAAATATTTTTACAAATTCATAAATTCTATTTCTGAAATTAAAATAGAGGAAGGTACTGCCGATTTTAGATTAATGGATAAAAAAGTCTCTACGGTATTTTTTGCTTTTAGCGAAAATGAACTTTTTATACGAGGATTAGTAAATTGGGTAGGCTTTAATCAATTCGCTATTGACTATATACCATCCAAACGATTTTCAGGAAACAGTAAATATACTGTAAAAAAAATGATGCAATTTGCAATTAAAGGCATTACCTCGTTTAGTATTCGTCCATTATATATATCAATATTTTTAGGGATTTCACTATTTTTCTTTTCTTTACTTTTTTACATTTTATATGTTTTTTACAGTATTTATTATGGTCATGTAATATCTGGGTGGGCATCCGTAATTTTCACAATCGTAATATTTGGTGGACTAAATTTAATTGTATTGGGTATAATTGGGGTATATGTAGGTAAACTATTTATGCAGTCAAAACAACGACCTAACTATTTAATTAGAGATACTAATTTAGAAGAAAAAAAATGATTTTATTGAGTTTTGATATTGAAGAATTTGACATGCCATTTGAATATGGAAAAACAATTAGTTTTGAAGATCAAATTAGTATTTCTATTAAAGGGACTTCGATAATATTAGATTTGTTAGAAAAACACCAAATTAAAGCTACATTTTTTAGTACAGTTGTTTTTGCAATAAATGCTCCCGAAATAATTAAAAGAATAATTAAAGACGGTCATGAAATTGCATCACATAGTTATTACCATAGTGATTTTAAAGTAGAACATTTATTTGAATCCAAGAAAAAATTAGAGGAAATTACCAATACCAAGGTAATAGGATTTAGAATGCCGAGAATGCAACCTGTTGAGGAAAAAGAAATTTATAAAGCAGGTTATATTTACAATTCATCAATAAATCCAACGTACTTACCTGGAAGATATAATAATTTTTCAAAGCCTAGAACCTATTTTACTCAAGATGGTGTTTGGCAAATACCCGCATCAGTCAGTCCAATTATCCGTTTCCCGCTTTTTTGGCTTTCCTTTCATAATCTTCCTCTTTGGATATATAAAATAATTTGCAATTTTACTTTTATTAAAGATAACTACTTAAATATCTATTTTCATCCATGGGAATTTACTGATTTAAGGGATTTTAATAGATTTGGTTTTCCAGGATATGTGTCAAAAAACTCTGGAATTCAGATGTATGAAAGATTGGATAATCTTATCATTTGGATGAAAAAAAAGAATTATCATTTTCATTGTACTCGAGATTTAATTCATAAAATAAAATCAAAATCAGCATGAAAATAGCAGTGATTCAGCCAAAAATGATTGGTGACGTTTTGATAACTAGTGTGATTTTTGAAGTATTAAAACAAAAATTTCCTATTGCTGAATTGCATTTTATCGTAAATAAAAATACTATTCCCGTTTTAGAAAATAATCCATTTATAGATAAAGTCATCATTTTAGATCCAAATATTGAAATTGGATTCATTGGGTTTATAAAGCAATTGAATAATATCAGAAATGAAAATTACGATATAATAATTGATTCCTATTCGAAATTAAAAACAGCTCTTTTCTGCAAATTTTCAGGTGCTAAAAAAACAATTTCGTTTCATAAAAGTTACTCGAGATTTTTTTATACAGATACAATAATTAGAACAGAGCATTCTATCTCTAAAGCAACAAAAGCAATTGAACATCGATTGCAATTATTAAAACCATTAGAGATTGATTTTCAAGTTATCAAACCAAAATTGTATTTAAAAAACTACGAAATTGACAATGCAATCAATTTATTAAAACAGAATAATATTGATTTAAATCAACCTATAATCATGATTAGCGCCATTGGCAGTAGCGCAGCAAAAACATACCCACTAGAATACATGGCTAAAGTAATCGATGAAATTGCTGAAAATAAAAAGGTTCAAATACTATTTAATTACATTCCAAATCAAAAAGACATTGCGTTAGAATTGTATAATTTGTGTAAACTTGAAACTAAAGAAAAAATATTTTTTGACGTATATGCAAAATCATTACGAGAATTCATGGGTTTAACTAGCCAATGTGCGGCTTTAATTGGAAATGAGGGCGGAGCAATAAACATGGCAAAAGCGTTAGATATTCCAACATTCACAATATTCTCACCCTATATTTTGAAAAATGATTGGAATATGTTTGAAAATGAAACTACAAATATTTCAGTTCACCTATCTGATTATTACCCCAATTTAGAGCTTGAAAATTCTAAAAATGACAATGAAATATATAAATTATTAAAACCTGAACTATTTAATAATTCATTACTTTTATTTCTTAATAATAACAATCTAAGATAGATGATACTAGGTTTTGACGCTAAAAGATTCTTTCATAACAAAACAGGTTTGGGCAATTATAGTCGAGATCTGATAAGGATTTTGGCGCAATATCATCCAGAAAATAGTTATTTATTATACAATCCTAAGCCAAAAAAAATCAATCGAATTCCAATAGATGGAAAAATTATTGTCGAACATTTGCCAGACTCCAAAAAAGATAAAAAGTTATCCTCGCTTTGGAGGTTGTTTTCAGTTTGTTCACAAATAAAAAATGATAGAGTCGAATTGTTTCATGGCTTATCTGGGGAAATTCCGATTGGTTTACATAAAACTGGTGTAAAAACTGTGGTGACCATTCATGATTTAATATTCATGAGATATCCCAATTTGTATTCTTTTTTTGATCGTAAAATTCATTATTACAAATTTAAATATGCTGCTAATAAAGCCGATTTAGTGATTGCAATAAGCGAGCAAACAAAAAAGGATATTGTCACTTATTTAAATATTAATCCTGACAAAATAAAAGTAATTTATCAGGGATGTGCTCCTGTTTTCAAAGAGGAAATCCCGAATGAATTTTTAGAAATAACAAGAACTAAATACAAATTACCAACCCAATTCATTTTGAATGTTGGAACAATTGAAACTCGAAAAAATTTGCTATCAGTTATTAAGGCCATAAAAGAAATTGAAACGCAGTTAGTTGTCATTGGCAAAAAAACAGCTTATATTAAAGAAATAAACTCTTTTATTATAGAAAATAATCTTCAAAATAAAGTTATTTTCCTTGAAAACCTTGATTTGAAAGAATTAGCATCTATATATAGGATGGCAACTGTATTTATTTATCCCTCAATTTTTGAAGGATTTGGAATTCCAATAATTGAAGCATTATATTCAAAAACTCCTGTAATCACTTCAGAAGGAGGTTGTTTTGCTGAAGCAGGAGGAGAAAATTCAATTTACATTGACCCACAAAATTCGGAAGAGCTAAGAATAGAATTAGAAGATTTATTAATAAATTCAGAAAAAAGAGAGTTTATGCAACAAAAAGGATTTGAATTTGTTCAAAAGTTTAATGATGAAATTATTGCTAGAAACTGGATTGAAACTTATAATAAATTAATAAGTTTACAATAAATTTAATAATAGTAGTAATTAATTAATTTTAATAAATAAAACTCAATGCACAAATTTCACTTTATAATTACCTTTATAAGTTTTTCATTAGGATTCTCTCAAATTATTAAGCCAATTACAGAAAAATATACTGCACATAATAAGGGTAAAATGTATATATATTGGGGAGGAAACAGAGATAGTCACAGTAATTCTGACATTCATTTCAAAGGTGAAAATTACGATTTTACGCTACATGACGTTGCCTCAGTTGACAGGCCGGTGGGTTGGCATATAGATTATATTAACCCATTAAAAATGACAATACCTCAAACTAACTTTAGAATTGGTTATTTTTTAAATGATCATTATAATATATCTATTGGAGTGGACCACATGAAATACGTAATGGTTCAAAATCAATCAGTTAGAATAACTGGAAACTACCCAAATACTTATAATTCAACAGTAATAAATAATGGAATAATTGATTTAACCGATGAAAGTTTTTTAACCTTTGAACATACTGATGGCTTGAATTATGTAAATTCTGAATTTTCAAGAGTAGATGATATTTCGAAAATATTCAGAATAAATAACACCGATAAAATTCAAATTAGTTTAACAGAGGGAGCTGGAGCGGGTTTATTATATCCAAAAACAAATGTGATGTTAATGGGAAAAGCCCGTCATGATGATTTTAATGTAGCCGGTTATGGATTTTCAGCAAAAGCGGGATTAAACATTACTTTTTTAAAACACTATTTTATTCAAGGGGAATTAAAAGGAGGTTATATAAATATGCCAAATATCAAAACTACATTTGATAATGCCGATAGTGCTTCACAAAATTTTATGTTTTTTCAAAAAATTATCGCTTTCGGAGGAATATTTCAATTATAAAAAACCTTCAACCTTATCAATTCCATTATCAGTTTTGATAATGCCATGTTTTTTATTGTAAGCACGAATTTTGTTGTTGTTGTTCCAAATTTCAGGAGAAGAATATCCACGACTGTGATCTAAATGAACGCAAATCGCACTGTAACGAATTTGCTTTGAAAGCATGCCGTTGTTAAACATTCTCTCGCCCATTTCTCTATCTTCACCGCCATACTGCATTTCATTATTAAATCCATTTACAGCTAAAATATCACATTTCCAACCTGAAGAGTTGTGTCCGTTCCACGATCTTTTTGTTGGAGTAATCCAATTCATAAATTGAGCAATAAATCTATTATTGGTCAATTTAATACTTTTAAAGTTCAATTTAAATCCATTGTTTTTTAACCATGAAAGTTTGAAACAATTTGAATCAATTATATCCTTTTCAGAAATAAGTTTAGAAATAGTTAATGGTAATTTAAAATAACCACCTGAAAGAAAATAACCAATTTCCCTGTATTTAAGATGTTTTTCAACGAAATCTTTTCTAGGAATACAATCGCCATCTGTGAATATTAAATAGTCAGAATTTGACTTTAAAATAGCTTTATTTAAAATTTTTGTTTTTTGGAATCCGTTATCTTCATGCCATACATGAACTATAGGAAACTTGAATTTTGAGGAGTATTTAGAAATTAAATTTTTAGTTTCAGAATTCGAACCATCATCGGCAATAACAATTTCAAAATCGCACTCCGTTTGGACGCTATACCCAATAAGTACCTTTTGCAACCATTCAACTGCATTGTATGTTGTGATAATTACTGAAACTTTCATTTTTACTTTTGAAAAGTGAAAATACTATTTTTTCACTACTATTTCTTCCAAAATTTCAATTTCTTTTTCAATCTTCTTTTTCTAAAGTATTGATTTTGAAAATCAGTAGTCATTTTCCAAAGTGTTCGAAAGATTATATCTTCTGATTCTCCAGAAACTATAGCATATTCATTACTCATTATTTTAACCATTTCCTCTTTGTAAGTCAATCGACATAGATTTTTCATTCGACTATGGAAAGACATATTTTGGTGAAATGTCATTCTATTTAAATCGACCAAGAAAAAATCATAACTTCCATTTTCATTCTTTTTAATCAAAGTATTTCCAGGTGAATGATCTAAAAACTCAATTCCTTTTTGGTGTAACAAATAAGAAAAACGAGTAAATTGTCTTAAAATTATCTCATGATTGGGAAATTCAGGAATTTGAACTAATTCTCTGAATGTTAAATCGCACTCTAAATGTTCACTTACATAGAAGCTGCTTTTTAATCCATATAAGTTTGTGTACTCAAAATAAGCTATCGGTTGTGGAGTACCAATTTGATTTGCTAATAATCTATTGGCATATTCAAATGAACGCCTAGCTTTCGATTTTCTAATATACTTATAGATTATTGAATTGAGTAGATGTGGTTTTTTGAATGATTTTATATTTATTTTGGTGGAATTTAATTCAAAAATCTTAATAATATTTCTATTTCCATCACCAAAAATCAATCCTGAATTATTGAAATTTTCAATAATATTAAATATCTCTTTTTTAATTGATAAGTATTCTGAATTAAAATAAATTGCTGTTTTCAATATTAATTATTTAAGTACAAAATATATACTAATCGTGAAATGAATTTAAAATTTAATTTTTATAAAATGCTTAAACCACTGCCCAAAATTCTTGAAAAATAGAAAGGTTTTTGAAATATTAAAATTCTTATCATTTTCAGCTATGTACATGATCTCATTAAAATCTTTTGAATTTAAATATCCTAATTTCTTCCATCTGTCAGGTTCTATAAAATAAAAATTTTCAAACTCTTTATAATTTGTTTCGTTTACGGCTAACCATTTCTCCATGAAGGTATCGTTTACATCGACATTGTGACCCCAATTTTCAATTTTAAAACGCAATTCCTCTTCGGTTCTACACAACGTTTCATGAAGCAAAATGGTATTGGTATAAATAATTCGCTCTTTAGTTTGTCTTGCACATTTATAGTTTGGAAAATTAGTTGCCAACATAAACTTATGAGGTGCATTTACATATAAAATTCCATTTTCGGTGAACTTATACAAATGGACTAAAAATGCAGCAATTTGTATTGGAGTTTTCTTAGGATTATCAAGATATTTATTGCGTTTTCTTAGTTCCTTGACAAATTTTTCAAAGTTTATAAATATTTCATCGGCATCAACTTGAACTAACCAATTCCCAATTCCCATTTTTAAAGAAAGCATGTGTCTTTCTCTATTGTCATTTTCAATTGCTGATAATTCAGGTACATAGAAATCATCACGGTATAAAGTAATTTTATTATCTATATCAAAATTATTTAGCCACTCAAAAAAAGATTCATCAACATCAAATTTTTGACCAGACCAAGTTCTATAATCCTTATCAATAGCAATAAAAATAGCATCGGCAGAATTATAAACTGGTGGAATAGAATTTTTTAATTTCTCATAATCATATGAAAATAAAAAACCTACATGTATTTTTTTCATCTTTTATAGTTATAATTTATTTCCAAAAAATATGCTTTATTTCTTAATTTTAGGAACAAATAACAGCGTAAAACTGATCATCATTTTTAAAAATTTCCAGGCTTTTGAATAATTTTGAATATGAAAAATTTGTTTAAAGCGTTTTGAATTAAGCTCAGAAACTTGTGTATAATCATCTACAAAAAGAGGAAAATACTTATTAATTGTTTTAGCGCGTTCTTCCTTATCAAGATCTTTGAATTTACCAATTGATGAAATTCCACTGAAATCAAAATTACTAATTGTAAGATTTAAATATTTATAAGGGACGTTTTTATGACAAATTGCATAAATAAAAAATTCCCAATCTGAAGCAATTTTATATTCTTCATTGTACAAGAAAATATCGAAAAATAATTTTCTCCTTATAACTGAA
This sequence comes from Flavobacteriaceae bacterium, assembly GCA_009926065.1. Lineage (GTDB taxonomy): Bacteria > Bacteroidota > Bacteroidia > Flavobacteriales > Flavobacteriaceae > Flavobacterium. Next base: position 75,649 of record RFPP01000002.1, on the reverse strand, counting down.
GATTGATGACTTAATGAACTCGAATAAAAAAATGAAAAAGATAGTTTTTCGGGAAATGTTCTTTTTTTGGTGGAATTACTGTAAACTCTATAATAATCGCCATAATAAATATCAAATTCGTCTGTAAGTTGGTTTTCTATTTTTTCTAATACTTGATCATCATAAAAAGTATCGCCACTATTCATAAAAATTAAATATTCCCCTTTGGCAACTTTTATGCCTTTATTCATAGCATTATAAACACCTTTGTCAGGTTCACTTACCCAATAATCAATTTTATCTTTAAATTGCTCGATTACTTCAAGACCCCCATCGTTACTTCCACCATCAATTACGATAAATTCAAATTTTTGCCAACTTTGATTTAGCACACTATTTATTGTTTTTGACAAACCAATTTTGTCATTATAATTAATAGTAATTATTGATATTTTAGTCATAGATTATTTATTAAAAATAAAATGAAGATATAAGTCGAAACCTAATAAAAATTAAGTTGAATAGTCCGAAATTAAAAGAATTTAGGTACCGCAACTTCTTTGAATTTATCGCAAACAAATTTTATTTTCTCTTCATCCAAATACAAATGATTTGGTAAATAAAGTCCGTAATCATGAATTACATCGGCAACTTCCAAGGGTGTATGCCCAAATTTTTTAATCCAAAAAGGCTGTTTTCCCATGCTTCCACAAATTAAAGGTCTAACTTCAATATTATTTTTCTTCAAATGATTGAAAACTTCCATTCTATTTTCTACAATAGTTCCATAAGCAAACGAGGATAATTTAGAAAATTTACTTTCCTGTTTCCAGTATTTTCCCTCTAAATACTTGTTGTAAAAATTAAAATTATTTTCTCGAACTTTAATAATCTCATCCATTTTATCCAATTGACTTATACCGATAAAGGCATTTAAATCTGTAGATCTTAAATTAAATCCTGGATAATAAAATGTATAAAATTCTCGAACATCATCGATATTAAACTCTTTTTTCCATTGATCTTTAAAATTAGAATCGACATCTCTAGACCAACCGTGAGAACGAATTGAAAGCATTAAATTATACAATTTTGTATCGTTTGTTGTGACAGCACCTCCCTCTATTGTTGAAATATGGTGACCATAATAGAATGAAAAAGAACCTGCCAAAGATAAATTACCAGCTTTTTTCCCATTAATATCAGAGGTGCCAAGGGCTTCACAAGCGTCTTCAATTAACAACACATCGTATTTTTCACAAAGTCTATTAATTTCTTCCATGTCATTTAAATGTGCTAATACATGCACCAAAATCAATAGAGCTGGTTTTTCTTTAATAAATATTTCCTCAAGTTTTTGAGTATCTAAACCTAAATTAACATTATTACTATCGCATAATAATACATCGAAGCCAAATTGCAAAAAAGGAGAAAGTGTTGTAATCCAACTAATTGCGGGCACCACCACTTTTTTATTTTTTAGATAATTCCCTTCCAAAAGTGAATAAGCCATCAATAAATTTGCTGAAGATCCGCTGTTAACCATCACACAATGCTTAGTCCCGGTAAAACTTGCGAATTTTTTTTCAAATTCAATTACTAAAGGTCCTTTTGTTAATTGTGGGGAATTAGGAATCCATTCGCTTAAAGCTAATAATTCCTCGTGAGTTATTGTATTTTCGGCTAATCTGATCATTATATTAATTTTTATTTTTTTCTAATTTAATAAAGTTCTTTTTTATTTTGTAATAGTATTTTGCTAAATAATATATTTTAAAGTTTTCGATGAATTTAGTAATAAAATAAAAAAATCGCGCGTCTTGATAAGCTATTTTAATTTTATGTTGTTTTTTCTGGTCAGAAGCAGCATCTATTGTTATAGAATTCTCATGAACTCTAAAAACTGCTAAAGGCTTGTTTACATATCCAAAATACTTATAATCTATACAGCTCATCATTGAAAATAATATATCTGGACCTACTCCGTGGTAATGATTTTTAGAAAAAGGTACTTTTCCAACAAATAATGAATCTAACAAAATTTGTTTTCTGAAAATTCCAGCTCCTGGCGAAGTTAATTTTTTAATATTAAAGTTAAGCAGTGATTTTGTAGAAAAAACTCCCGAACTATTGGTTAAATTAAATAAAGTTCGCCCAAATTTCTTTTCATCGTGGTGATAAGCAATAGCGTCAGAAAAAACGCAACCAACATTTTCATGAAATAATTGTAGGCATTCTTCAATATAAGTTGGATAAATCCAATCGTCATCATAATTGATATGAATAAGTTCATTTGTTGCATGTAAAATTCCGTCAAGCCAACAAAAATGAACTCCTGAATCCAATTCTCTACGAATGTATTTTATTTTATCTCCATATTTTTTAACCACTTCAGGAGTAGTATCGGTACTTCCGTGATCACAAACAATGATTTCACAAGGTTGCGTTTGAGCAAGACAAGAATCGATACATTCAATCAAAAAATCGGCTCTATTGAAAGTTGGAATTATTATAGAAACGTTTTTATTCATTGGTATTAAGAATTTTATTTAACAAAGAAATATCGGCATTTAAATGATTTATTTTTTCTGAATCATCTATATCAAAAGTCAAATCTACCGGCGAAATACTTTTCACAAAATCTATAATTTTAGTCGATTTTCCAGAGGCAATATTTACAATTCCAACATGATTAATTTTAACTAAATCGATAATTCTGTCGCAAACGGATTCAGCATTTAAAAAATCTCGTGTGGAGTATGCACCAAATAATTTAAACGGTTTTGATAAATCTTCATTTTTAAATCTGTTAAGCAAATTTGGATATAAAAATGGTGGATTTTGTGATTCATGATAGAAGCTAAATATCCTTCCAATGCATAAATTTATAGTCTTATTTTTTTTACTGTAATCTAGTAAAAGTAATTCTGAAATTCTTTTGGTTAAGCCATAAGAATTAATAGGATTGATAACATCAGTTTCTTTCAATGGCAAAGCAGAACTTTCATACACATGGCTTGTACTCGCGTAAAAAACTCCGATTGATTTGTTTATTTTGCCTATTGCTTTTATCAAATTAATAGTTCCTGAAACATTTACTTCATAAGCTTCAGAGATATTATTTTCAACGTCAGAAACAGCAACTTTTGATGCTAAATGAATTATATAAGTAATTTCATCTGATTTTAGCCATTCATAAACAGCATTTTCATTTCGAATATCATCGTTAAAAATTGAAAAATCTATATTTTGACTTTTTAATTTTTGACAAATAATTTTTCCTAAAACGCCTCTAGCTCCTGTTATTCCTATCATTATTTTATCGTTGCTAAGAAATGTTTAAAAGCTACTATTATGAAAATAATACTAGTTCTTAAATATTGTAGCAAATGTAATTTAATTAATAAAAATAACAATACGATTCAATCAAAAAAGGTTGGGTATCTATAGGAATTTAGTAATATATTTGCTGAAATTTTCAAATAATGAATTCAGATATCAATCAAGAAATTAATAAAGCGTTCGAAATAATCAAAGTAGGCGGAATAATTCTTTATCCAACAGATACTGTTTGGGGAATTGGTTGCGATGCTACAAATCCTGACGCTGTGGCTAAAATTTACCGATTAAAACAGCGTGAAGAATCAAAAAGTATGATCGTTTTGATGAATGGAGATAAAATGATTTACAATGTTTTTAAGGAAGTTCCAGAAGTGGCATGGCAAATTATTGATTTATCAGAAAAGCCAACTACAATTATTTTGGATGAACCCAGAAATGTAGCAGCCAATTTAATCGCATCTGATAAAACATTAGGAATTCGATTAGTAAAAGAACCGTTTTGCTTCAAATTAATGGAGAAAATGAAAAAGCCATTAGTTTCAACATCTGCAAATATTTCCGGACAACCTTCCCCAATTTCATTTAAAGATATTAGTCAAGAAATTATTAAAGGTGTAGACTATGTTGTAAATTTGCACCAAGATAAAATTGCAGGAAAACCGTCAACGATTATAAAATTGACAAATGATTCCCAAGTAAAAATCATTAGAAAGTAAAAAAATAATTTGAAAATTTTTCAAATTAAAGCATGAATTACAAATCGGCCTTAAATAACAAAATATTCGAAGTGATTTCTAGAGCTTCACAAGAACTAAACATAGAAAGCTACGTTATAGGCGGCTATGTTCGTGATTATTTATTAGGACAAGAATTAAAAAAAGATATTGATATTGTTGCCCTCGGAAGTGGAATTGAGTTGGCATTAAAAGTTTCTGAAATGCTTCCTAAAAAACCAAAAGTTCAAATTTTCAAAACCTATGGGACCGCAATGCTGCGTTTTGAAGACACCGAAATTGAATTTGTAGGTGCTCGGAAAGAATCATATCATTTTGACAGCAGAAATCCCGTTGTTGAAAACGGAACTTTAGAGGACGATCAAAACCGTCGTGATTTTACCATAAATGCTCTTGCGATTTCTTTGAATATGAACAATTATGGTGATTTATTAGATCCATTTAACGGATTGGAAGATTTGAAGAATAAAATCATCAAAACTCCCCTTGACCCCGATATTACCTATTCTGATGATCCATTACGAATGCTAAGGGGAATCCGTTTTGCAAATCAATTAATGTTTGAAATTGAAGAAAAATCTCTGCTATCAATTGCTAAAAATAAAGATAGAATAAATATAATTACTGGCGAAAGAATTGTAGAAGAATTAAACAAAATTTTATCTACTGATAGACCTTCAATTGGATTTCTTTTACTATATAATACTGGGCTTTTGGATATTATTTTGCCTGAACTAACCGCCTTGAATCACGTTGAAGAAATAGAAGGACAGTCTCATAAAAACAATTTTTATCATACCTTGGAAGTAGTTGATAATATTTGTCAAAATACCGATGATGTTTGGTTGCGTTGGTCGGCATTATTACATGATATTGGAAAAGCTCCTACTAAAAAATTTAATAAAAAACATGGTTGGACCTTCCATGGACATGAGTTTTTAGGTGGAAAAATGGTAAAAAAAATATTTGAACGACTTCATATGCCGCTCAATCAAAAAATGAAATTTGTACAAAAAATGGTAATGATGAGTTCTCGACCAATTGTGCTTTCAGAAGATGTAGTTACGGATTCAGCAGTTCGAAGACTAATTTTTGATGCTGGTGAAGATGTTGATGATTTAATGACATTGTGTGAAGCAGATATTACTACTAAAAATCCAAAGAAATTTAAGAAATATCATAATAATTTTGAAATTGTTCGCAAAAAAATTATAGAAGTTGAAGAACGTGATCATATAAGAAATTTTCAACCACCTATTACTGGTGAAGAAATCATGAAGTTATTCAATTTAAAGCCTTCTAAAGTAATTGGAGTTTTGAAAGAAGCTATAAAAGAAGCTATTTTGGAAGGGGAAATTGCAAATGAATATGATGAAGCCTTTGAATTTATGATAAAAAAAGCTGAAAAATTGGGTTTAAAAAACTAGAAAAATAATGAGAAAATATTTTATTTCTTGGGCAAAAGCTTCTTTAATTTTAGTATATTTTGTTATTGTTGCTGGCGCATTAGTTAGGATGACTGGCTCTGGAATGGGCTGCCCTGATTGGCCAAAGTGCTTTGGATACTACATTCCACCAACCGAAGCTAAAGAACTATTATATACCCCAGGAAAAGAATATTCAAAAGGGCAAGTAATTATCAAAGATGAAAAACTATTAGTCGCTAAAGATCGTTTTGTTGCTTCAAATAATTTTGAAAATATACATTGGGAAAAATACACCAAGCATGAATATGCAATTTTCAATCCGTTGCACACTTGGGTAGAATATATTAACCGTTTAATAGGTGCTTTGGCAGGTTTAGCCTGTCTTGTTACTTTGTTTTTCTCCTTTGGATATTGGAAAGAAAATAAAAAGTTGGTTTTTCTTAGTTTATTGATTTGTTTCTTAATGGGATTCCAAGCATGGCTTGGAAAAACAGTTGTTGATTCTGTGTTAAACCCTTATAAAATAACCACTCACATGCTTGCCGCTTTACTAATTGTTGCAGTTCAGTTGTTTGTGATTTATTCCGTTCAAGAAAAGCATAAGAAAAGAACCTTCAGTGCTGAATTCAAATGGGTTTTAATAGCTGCATTAGGATTAACAATTGCTCAAATCATTTTTGGAACTCAGGTTCGAGAATCAGTTGACACCATTGTAGAAGCTGGTTTACCAGAGGAAGTTTGGTTACAAAATCCTAAAGGAGGTTTCTACATGCACCGAAGTTTTTCGATAGTAGTTCTATTTACCAACTTGTTTTTGTTTTGGAAAAATAAGGAATTAAAATTAGGGTTTTATAAAATTAATTGGGTAATATCTTTACTTTGTGTAGAAATTTTATCAGGAATAACAATGTTCTATTTCAATTTTCCTTTTGGATCACAAACGGTACATATTGTAATTGCTACTATTATTTTTGGTTTACAACTCTATTTATTATTAGAAAACAGTAAAAAAAATACAAAATAATACCAAGACTATATTGTCGCATTTCTTTGTTTTGATTACTATAAATGTCTAAACTATTAAAAAAAGATAAGTTCTTAGATCTATCAGATTATGGAAGGCCAGTTGGAAAATTAATCGCCAATCAGCTAAAGAACACCCGCTTCACTCCTATTCACGTAACGTTAATGTTTGGTCTTTCAGGACTAATTTCGATAGTTTGTATCTTACAAAACCATTATTTCTGGGCAGGTTTCTTTATTGTTTTAAAATCGGCAATTGATGCCGCTGATGGTGAATTAGCACGGCTAAAAAACACACCTTCTTATGTAGGAAGATACCTCGATAGTGTTTTTGATATTGTCTTAAATTTCATGATTCTTGTGACCATTTGTTATGTCTCAAAAACGACAATTTGGTTAACCATTTTGGCATTTATTGGCATTCAATTACAAGGTACTTTATACAATTATTACTATGTGATTTTAAGAAATAAATCGGTGGGTGGAGATACCACAAGTAAAATTTTTGAGTATAAATCACCAAGAGCTTTACCCGGAGAAACACAAAAATCGGTTGATATTTTGTTTAAAATTTACACCTTGGTTTACGGAACTTTTGATAAGATAATTCACTTTTTAGATCCTGAAGCTTATAAAGTAAAAACGTTTCCAAATTGGTTTATGACGTTTTTATCCATTTACGGATTGGGTTTTCAATTACTAATTATTGCGTTAATGTTACCGATGAATTTGATTGAATATATTATTCCTTTTTTTATTTTTTACACCTTCTTTATTTTTGTAATAATTGGCATTCGAAAAACGTTTTTTAAGGCGTAAAATCACTATAGAATAAATTGATAGTGGTAATTTAAAAAATTGTTTTTCAGTATTTTAAAGTAAATTAATTAAATAAAAAAGTTAAATAAATTTTTAACCAATCCAGTTTTTAAAATCGGTTACTTTTTCATTTTATAAGACAACTTTCTATTGGTAATTATATTATCAAAGCACTCACTTTTTATTTCAAAATTGAAGTAGTATTGTTTGAAATAATTTGAATATAAAATAAAAAAATCATCATTATTTTTAGCCCGGATAGAAGGGAAAATCCCGCTTTATTTTGCGTAAGCAAAAATAAAGCGGATTTGGAATGATAGCCGGATTAGCTCCTAAAAAAAATCTTATTAACAAATCGGAAATGGGAAATCGAAATCTGAAATTTAATTTTAACTTTGTTGCTTTACAAAAATTAAGAATATGGTTTATAAATTTAGAGTAATTCTAGACGCGGAGGAAGATATTTTTAGAGATATTGCTATACTTTCTGACGATACTTTGGAGGATTTACACAATGCAATTTTCAATTCATTTGGATTTGACGGAATGGAAGTTGCGTCGTTTTACACTTGTGACGATACCTGGAATCAGGAGGATGAAATTCCAATGTTTGATTCAGGAGATGTTCCGGGTGAGCAAAAAACGATGAGCGATTATCAGTTGGAAGATTTATTAGATAAGCAAAATACGAAGATAATATACGTTTACGATTTTATAAATATGTGGACATTCCTAGTGGAATTGGCCGCTATTGAGGAACAGATTCCAGGAAATACATATCCTGAAACCATTTTTTCTCACGGTGAAATGCCAGATGAAGCAATTGAAAAAAACTTTGAGGCTGATATGCACGATGATATATATGGCGAATTTGAGGACGACTTGGACGAAGATGATTTAGATATGTTCAGCGGTGACGACAGTTTTGAGGATTACGGGTCTGAAGAGAATTGGTAGTTTAAAATAGGTCCAAAGTTAAAATTAAGGAGCAAAGGCTCAAATACAAAAAATATAAATACTTAAAGCCAAGAAGAAAAACAATAAAGCTTCTTTTTCTTGGTTCTTTTTTTTCGAAAATAAATAAATGCTAAACCTATATAATACCCACATTGAAACGTTATCCATTCATAGAGTTGGTAATAAAAGTAGAAACGAAACTCAATTTTTATCTGAACAACCTTTTCATCTTACCGATGAAATTGTGCCTTTGATGAAGGAATATTTCTTCCGATCTTTTAGAGAAAAAGAGGAAAACTATTTTCAATTTGCACACGAAGTGGATTTGGATTACAATGAAATGTACAAATTTGCTTCGGAAGTTTTTGCTAATCCGAGTAGTCTTCATGAAGTTTCTAAGAAAATAACTAATCATTTATTTGAGCAATCAAACCATCCGCATATTAAAAACGGAGAAGTTTATGTGACTTATTTATCTAATGTTAATATTGACAATAATGTTGTAGATGCTATTGGGGTTTTTAAAAGTGAGGTTCAAACAGATTTTTTACAATTTGAAGAGCGAGGAACAACTTTAGAAATGATCTTGCAACAAGGGATAAACCTCAGCAAATTAGACAAAGGATGCTTGATTTTTAATTACAAAAAAGAGGAAGGTTATAAGATTTTATCCGTTGATAGTAACCGCTACGATGCAAGATATTGGCTAGAACATTTCCTATCTGTTGATGCTTTTCAGGACGAAAATTTTATCACTAAGAAATATTTAAAATTCTGTCAAGGATTTGCTAAAGATGTGGTTTTTCCTGCAGAAGATAAAAAACAAGAAGTGATGTTCATGAATCGTTCGGTGAATTATTTTGCTAAAAACGATCAATTTGAAGAGAGTAATTTCTTAAATGAAGTGATGGACAATCCTGATTTAATTCCAGAATTTAGAAGCTACAAAGTGGATAAAGGTGAAAAATATAGTATTGAAGATGTGACTACTTTTCCTATTGCAAATACAGCTGTTTCTGATGCTCGAAAATCGATAAAAAATGTAATCAATTTAGATACACACATTCAAATTAAGATGGATTTTATTAATCCCGAGAGTGCTGAAAAATTTGTAGAAAAAGGTTGGGATGAAGAAAAGCAAATGTATTATTACTTAGTTTATTTCAACAAAGAGCAAAAAAGCTAGATAACAACATAAATTTTTAGTCCCTTACTTAAAATAAGGGATTTTTTTTGTTAAAAATTATAGTTTTTGTAACATTTAGAAACCTTAAACGTCATACATTTATAAAAAATATAAAATTTGGAAACAATACTATCGATTAATAATCTGAACAAAATTTATAACAAATATGTTCACGCGGTAAACAATGTCTCACTAGAGATAAAAAAAGGTAATGTTTACGGTATTTTAGGACCTAATGGAAGTGGGAAATCTACTACTTTAGGAATTGTTTTAAATGTAGTTAATAAAACTTCGGGATCTTACAGTTGGTTTGACGGTAAAGTGGAAACCCATGAAGCACTAAAAAAAGTAGGAGCTATAATAGAGCGTCCGAATTTTTATCCTTACATGACTGCCAAACAAAACTTGGAGTTGGTATGTAAAATCAAAAATATTGACTATTCGAAAGTTCAAGAAAAACTGACGCTAGTTGGTTTAGTTGAACGTGAAAATAGCAAATTCAATACTTTTTCTTTGGGTATGAAGCAGCGATTAGCAATTGCTTCTGCTTTATTGAACGATCCTGAAATCCTAATTTTAGATGAACCTACCAATGGATTGGATCCGCAGGGAATTCATCAAATTCGGGATATTATAAAATTAATTGCCTTGCAAGGAACAACTATTTTACTGGCTTCTCACCTACTTGATGAAGTTGAAAAAGTATGTTCGCATGTTTTAGTATTACAAAAAGGTAAAATTTTATATTCTGGAACAGTAGATGGAATGTCTTCCAATGAAGGATTTTTCGAATTACAATCTGAAAATAATGATGCTTTAATAAAAGTTTTACAATCGCACTCCGCAATTGAAAAAATAGTTGCAGAAGATGGAAAAGTACTTGTTTATCTTAATAGCCCATTGGCCGCAGCCGATTTAAATAAATATTTATTTGAAAATAATATCTTTTTGAATCATTTAGTTAAACGAAAAACAAGTTTGGAAGACCAATTTTTAGAATTAACCAAGAATAAATAGGAATATCAATTGCAATTGCAATAACAATATCAAAAATCTAAAATCATAAATATCAATGAAAAGATTACTTTCAATAGAATTACAAAAAATATGGTTGAGCAGATCTAGTAGAATATTATCGATAGCCTATTTTTTCATACTTTCTTTTATCGCATTAATAGCTTCTATAAAATTTAATATTGGTAGTTTCCAACTTCATATTGCAGAGCAAGGGATTTTTAATTTTCCTTATATATGGCATTTTAATACCTATATTGCAGCTATCTTAAAATTCTTTTTAGCTATTGTAATTGTTTCAATGATGGCTAACGAATACAGTTATGGAACGTTAAAGCAAAACTTGATTGATGGAATGAGCAAAGAAGAATTTGTACTTTCAAAATTTTTAACTGTAGTAGTATTTGCAGCAGCATCGACCTTATTTGTGTTTGTAATGTCATTAATTCTAGGATACAGCTTTTCTTCATATACGGAATTTAGTATTGTTTTTTCTGACCTTGAATATTTACTAGCTTATTTTGTAAAACTACTTGGGTTCTTTTCTTTCTGTCTTTTTTTAGGAATATTAGTAAAAAGATCCGCTTTTGCAATTGGATTCCTTTTTGTTTGGAATATTTTAGAAGGTATTGCTAAAGGTATATTGAACTTCAAACTTTTTCCAAAAGGAAATACAGCTGATAACATTATGCAGTTTTTTCCTTTAGAGTCAATGGGAAATTTAATTGTAGAACCGTTTTCTAGATTATCGGTTATTAAAAATATCCAAACAGCCATTGGTGGTGCTGGAAATGGTAAAGACTATAGCGTACATTTTAGTTCAATTGTAATAGTTTTGGTTTGGACTATAATTTTTGTTTTTCTTTCTTATAAATTGCTAAAAAAACGAGATTTATAGTATCTTTGTGTAGTTATGAAAATTACACAAAAATCCCTCTATTTCATACTTTTAATTTGCTTTTCAAGAGCAATTAACGCCCAGTACATTCAAGTTAACGATACTTATACTGCACAACAATTAGTGCAAAACGTGTTGGTTGGCAATAGTCCATGTGCTAACGTAAGTAATTTTTCTGTTAGTGGAGACCCCTTTAGCGGAGGTCAAAATAGTTATGGTTATTTCAATTCTGGAACCAGCAATTTTCCATTTTCTCAGGGAATTATATTGAGCACGGGTAGGGCAGCATCTGCGGTTGGTCCCAATAGTTTTATATTGAGTCAAGGTGGCACCAACTGGCTTGGTGATTCAGATTTAGAATCGGCACTTGGAATTTCAAATTCGATAAATGCAACTGTATTAGAATTTGACTTCGTTCCAATAACTAATAAAGTAAGTTTCGATTATATCTTTTCATCAGAACAATATTTATTGAATGCTACAGCTAACCAATGTAACTATACAGATGGGTTTGCTTTCTTATTGAAACCAATAGACAACTCAACACCCTATCAAAATTTAGCTATTGTTCCAGGTACAAATATTCCTGTGAAAATAAATACAGTAAGAGGAAGCGGAAGTATTTGTCCTCCCGCAAATCAATCCTATTTTGATGCATTTAACGGAACCAATCACCCTACCAATTTTAACGGTCAAACTATTATTATGAAGGCTGAGGCCAATGTAGTTCCAGGAACTCCATATCATATAAAATTAGTAATTGCTGACCAAGGAAACAATCTCTATGATTCAGCAATTTTTCTTGGGGCAAATAGTTTTAATGTTGGTGCAAATTTAGGTTCTGATAGATTAATTGCAACTAATAATCCTATTTGCGAAGGCGACACTTATACCCTAGACGCAACAATTCCTGGATTTTATTCCTATAAATGGTATAAAAATAATAATGAAATCGTAGGTCAAACCTCTCCAATATACACCGTTAGAGATTCTGGAATTTATAAAGTAGAAATCACATTAGTTGGAACTAACTGCGTTGCAACAGATGAAGTGACCATTGAATACAGCTCAAAACCATCATTAACAAATACACGACTTATTCAATGTGATGATGATAGTGATGGAATGGCAACTTTTGATTTGACGAAAGTTGATTCGATAATTACTGGCAATAACCCCCAACTGAGCAATGTGGTTTACTTTGAGAATATTACAGATATAAATCCGATTACAAATCCTAGAAGCTACAGAAATACAACAACAAATACTGTTTATGGTAGAGTTTCAAATTCCTTTGGATGTGTGGCTTTTGCGACAGTAAATTTGCAAATATCAAATCAAATTATTAGTCCACAAAATCCAATTATTAAGTGTGATAGCGATGGAAATCTAGATGGATTTGCAGCATTTAATTTGAATATCGATGCAACTCCACAAATTTTAACTGGATTGCCAACTGGATTAGTTGTAGAATACTATTTAACCAATAATGATGCTCTATCTCAACAAAATCCTTTACCTAATAATTATACCAATTCTATAGTTAATGAACAAACTATTTATGCAAGAATTATTAATGGTCCCGATTGTTTTGGAATTACCCCAGTAATATTAAAAATAGCCGTTTTTTCTCCATCACGATTTGAAGATGAAACCGTTTATATCTGCAACGGAAATCCGAAGCGAATTGCTGTATCAAATGGGTTTTCAAGTTACCAATGGAGTAATGGAGTCGGAACAAGCTATACAAATATTAGCTCCCCCGGAACATATACAGTTACAGTTACTAATGTAATAGGATGTCAAGCTACAAAGAAATTTATTGCATTAAATTCAGGAACTGCAACAATTACATCTGTTGACGTAGTTGATTTTTCAGGGAATGAGAATTCTATAGTAATAAATTATACTGGGATTGGTGTATATGAATTTTCAATTGACGGAATCAATTATCAAAACAGCCCTCAGTTTTATAATGTCGCCGAAGGAAGTTACCTAATTTATATTAGAGATATAAATGGATGCGGAATTCCAACTCCTACTAAGGTTTTTGTATTAGATTATCCTAGATTTTTTACTCCAAATGGAGATAGTTTTAATGATTTTTGGACTATAAAAAATAGCGCTAAATATCCAAATATGACAATTTATGTATATAATAGATATGGAAAATTAATAACACAAGTCAACCCTAGAGGAAGTGGTTGGGATGGAACCTATAACGGGCAACCAATACCCGCGGATGATTATTGGTTTTCTATAACTATCAATAATGATAGAATAATTAAAGGACACTTTGCTCTATTGAGATAAATATTCTATTTTTACACTTTGTGATTACTATTATGAAAAAATTAGCATTATTGTTTTTATTATTCGCTACTGCGATTTCATTTTCTCAGTTGAGTAATAAACACTGGATACCGCCTTTACATTCAAGAGATAACACTGCTATTTCTGACCAATATATCTACATGTCAACCAATGAAACTACTCCGTTTCAAGTAACAGCAACTGATGGAAATGGAACACCTTATGCCGGTTCTCCGTTTACTATTTCGGCAACCAGCCCAGCTTTTTTTACAATAGGTACTGGACAACCTACAAAAATGTTTTTAAGTCTTAGTGATGTAAATACCGTTGTTTCAGGAAGAGGAGTAATTCTTCAAGGACCAAAAGATTTTTATGTTAGTTTTAGAATGCGACATGCAAGTCATGCCGAAACTATTATTTCAAAAGGAAAACCAGGAATTGGAACAAGTTTTAGATTAGGATGTACAATTAATGAAAGTCAAGACAATAGAAAAAACTTTGTAGCCAGTGTTATGGCAACTGAAAATAATACTACGGTAACTTTATCAAATTATAATACTGGGGTAATTTTTTCAAGTGGTGCTGGAAATATAACTGCCGACACACAAACATTTACATTAAATGCTGGAGAGTGCATTGTATTTAGTGGATACAGTAATGTAACTGCTAATCTAGATGGTATTATAGGCGGTTTAATCACTTCAGATAAACCTGTTTCTGTAAATACTGGAAATGCACTAGGTGGTATTGCAAATGGTCGGGCTGACCTAACTTTAGACCAAATAGTTTCTGCAACCCAAATTGGAACCGATTATATATTTATAGAAGGAAATGGTAGTCCTGCTATGGAAAATCCCTTAATAGTTGCTCACGAAGACAACACAGCTATTTTTGTAAATGGAAGTACAACTCCGGTAACTACATTAAATGCTGGCCAATATTATTTAGTTCCTAATTCTTATTATCAAGGCACAAATAATAGTAATATATATGTTCGATCAAGTAAGCCTGTTTTCGCATATCAATTATTAGGTGGGGGTTCAGACACTGCTACCTCCGGATTAAATTTTATACCTCCTTTGAGCTGTTTCTTCCAAAATTCTGTTAATATTCCCAATGTAAATCAAATAGGAACCAATACTTACACAACTGACTTAATGATGTTGACCTACTCTAACGCAACAATATCAATTAATGGAGTTGCTGTACCTACATCCCAAGCTCAAGCAGTTTTGGGAAATACCGACTGGGTATCTTACAGAGTTTCAAATCAATCTGGAAATCTTAATATTACTTCAACAGGACCTTTAGCCGTTGGGGTTTTTGGATTTCAGGGATCAGCTGTTGGATTTGCAGGTTACTATTCTGGTTTTGGAAGTACCCCTCAGGATACAAATGTCACAGTTTGTTCCAATAGTACTAGAGATTTATTCACGGTAATTAATGGAAATCCTGGACCAGGTGGAACATGGACTGTTCCAGCGGGTGGAGCCCCACTAAATGGAAATATTTTTGATCCTTCAATTAATTTACCTGGGGAATACATATACACGTTTACAAAATCTTGTAATACTTCACTAACTACTATAAGTGTAAAAGTAAATGTAACTATTCAGCAAATTAAAAATCCTGGAGTTAGCACAAATACCTCATCGTGTGTAACTACACCTTCTTATAATTTATTCAGTTTGTTAGGAAGTACCGCAGAAGTTGGAGGTACATGGAGTCCAGTTTTAAGTTCTGGAACTGGAGTTTTTAATCCAGCGGTAGACGCAGGTGGGATATATACATATAGTTTTCCTGCCACTGGAGCTTGTCCATTAGTATCGTCTACAGTTAATGTAAATAATTCAGCAGTTCCAATTATAAATGCAATTACTGATTTTTCAAAATGTGATGATGCCGTTGACGGAAGTGCGACAAATGGAACTGCAACTTTCAACTTATTATTAAAAAATAGTGAAGTATTGGGTTCACAAACTGGTGTTAATGTTACTTATCATACCTCTCAGAATGATGCTAATTTGGGTCAAAATGGTATCACTTCCATAAATACAGGAAATAGAATAATTTATGTAAGGTTAACTATGGCAGCCTCAGGGTGTTTTTTAACTACTACCTTTAATTTAGTTGTAAATCCTGTTCAAACCATAACCACTCAACCTTTAACAACTCAAGATATTTGTGTGGGAGCAGCTGTTGCTCCATTTACGATAGCTTATTCAGGAGGATTAGGAACACCATCAATTCAGTGGTACAGTACAAGTACTAACAATACAACCAGTGGTAATGCTATTTCAGGTGCTACAAACACTTCTTATTTCACTCCAACTTTCAATATTGGAGGCGACTTTTATTATTATGCAACGGTTTCTTTTTCAGGTTTAGATTGTGGAAGTGTACCAACAAATACCGCTTTAGTTCGTGTTGTCGCTGATCCAACTGTAACGATTACCCCAAATAATCAAATTATTTGCCAAGGAACAACCCCTACTGATTTGGTTGTAACTCCAACAGGAGGAGTGGGAACTTATTATTACCAATGGTATAATACCTCTCCCAACCCCTCGATAGTAGGAGCAACAAATGCAAATTACACACCTTCAACTTCAAATGTAGGTACCCAATCTTACTATTGTGTAATTGCTCAATCTGGATTAGGATGTTTAGTAACAAGTCCTGTAGTAAATGTTCAAACAGTTAATAATCCATCAGTTAGCATACAACCATTAGCGAGTCAGTCTATTTGTATAAATAACACTCCGGTTAATTTAACAACCGCCTTCATTAATGGTACTGGAACTCCAACTTATCAATGGTATTCTAATACTGTTAATTCCTATACAGGAGGAACAATAATTTCAGGGGCAACTTCACTCAGTTATACCCCAATAACTTCTGTAGTAGGAACTTTATATTATTATTGTGTTGCCACTTATGCCAATGGAAATTGTGGAACTGTTTCTACCAATATTTCGGAGGTAATTGTAAATCCATTACCTGTAATTAATGACATTACAATAGTTCAATGTGACGATGATTTAGATGCAATTACCGCTTTCAATTTGACTGTAAATAATAATCAAATTTCAGCTAATTCGGCAAATGAGACATTTACTTATTATACTTCTTTGGCTGGAGCTAACGCAAATCCGACCTTTGATCAAATAACTACTCCACTTGCTTTTACAAATACTACTCCTAGCCTAATGTACATTTGGACAAGAGTAACTACTGTTAATGGCTGTTATAGAGTTGCAAAAATAACTTTAAAAGTTGCTGCGCCAAATATTCCAAGTACCTATAATATTACTTTGCCTGCGGTATGCGATGATTTTTTAGATATTAATGGTAATAACAATGCAAACAATAATGACCGTGATGGTGTTGCATCCTTCGATTTTAGTTCTACTGAACCAACAATTAGAGCTTTATTACCATCAACTGGAAATTATTTTATTAAATATTACAGAAATAGAGCTGATGCTTTAGCACAACAAAATGAGATAACTAATTTAACCAACTATAGAAACATAGGATATCCCTCAACTCAAAATATTTGGGTGAGAGTAGATAGCGATTTAACGAATGCTTGTTATGGCTTAGGACCCTGGGTTACTTTAAATGTTCAGGCAAAACCTTTTGCACATACTGTGAATATACCTAGACAATGTGACGATAATACAGACGGTATTTTTAATTTTAATACTGCTAACTTAGAAAGCGATTTATTACTAGGGCAAACTGGAGTTGCGGTCACTTATTTTGATTCTTCAAATAACCCGCTGAGAGATTCAAATAATAACTTAATTACAAGTCCATTTCCAGCAACATTCTCCTCAACTTCACAAACGATTAGAGCGGTTGTAACCAATACCACGCCACAAGCTTGCTGGTATGATACAACTATTCAATTTACAGTTGATAAATCACCCATTGATTTTACAATACCTGCTTCGTTGACTACTATTTGTGATGATGAAACTGACCCTGCATTGCAAAACGGTCAGTTTGATTTTACTACTTCGCAAGCGATTCATGATATTGTAACTTTTAATCAACCGTCAGGAATGGCGTTTGAATATTATGATGAAAATAATGTACTTTTATCAACACCACTGCCTAATCCATTGCCAGTAACATTAACAAAGAACATTAAAATTGTTGTTTACAATCCGATTAATCCAACTTGTAAATTAACTAAAACAATTACATTTACTGTAAATCCGGTGCCGGTGATTGAGTTACAAACTTCAACATTAGTTTGTAGTAATGATCCAACTTTCTTTGTGTTATTGAATGCAGGAATAACCGATGGAACTCCAATAACAAATTATACTTATGAATGGTATAAAGATGGAGTGGTAATACCAACTGCAACATCTTATACATTAAATGTAAATACCGAAGGGATTTATACCGTTAAAGTAATTAATTCTTCAGGTTGTTTTAGAATTAGAACAATTACTGTAATAGCTTCAGATGCAGCACATTTTGAAATGCCAACAATAATGGATTTGAGTGAAAATAATACTGTAATAATAAATGTAACAGGATTAGGCAATTATGTTTTCAGTTTAGATTATCCAAATGCATATCAAACAATAAATATTTTTACTGATGTCGCTCCAGGTGTTCATACCGTTTATGTTAAAGACCTGGATGGTTGTGGAACAACATCTCAAATAATTAATGTTATTGGTATTCCAAAATTTTTCACTCCAAATGCTGATGGATTCAACGATACTTGGAATGTTCTAGGTTTAACTACAACAAAAAATTATAATACTTCGATTTATATTTTTGACCGTTATGGTAAATTATTGAAAGAATTAAGCCCTATCAGTAAAGGTTGGGATGGAACTTTTAATGGTCAACCCCTGCCATCAGATGATTATTGGTATACTATTTATTTTGAAGATGGTAGAACCGCAAAAGGTCATTTTACGCTTAAAAGATAATATTTTATTGAATAAATAACGTAATAATTAGCCCCAATAGTAGCGATATCCCACGTGTTTGCGTGGATATAGCGAATAGCGGGAAATAACGTCATAAAAACCAACCAACTTTATGCTCCTAGAAATAAATAGTGTAATTTTGCTGACTTCAAATTAGTTGAGGATTTACAATATATGAGAACGAAATCGTTAAAAAAGAATAAAATCAATGTGATTACCCTTGGGTGTTCCAAAAATGTTTACGACAGTGAGGTTTTAATGGGGCAATTGCGTGCCAGTGGAAAAGACGTTGTTCATGAGGAGGAGGGAAATATAGTGGTTATAAATACTTGTGGTTTTATTGATAATGCCAAAGCAGAATCGGTGAATACCATCCTTGAATATGCTGATAAAAAATCACGTGGAATTGTAGATAAAGTCTTTGTTACAGGTTGTTTATCTGAAAGATACCGACCAGATTTAGAAAAAGAAATTCCAGATGTAGATCAGTATTTTGGTACTACAGAATTGCCTGGTTTATTGAAAGCTTTAGGTGCCGATTACAAACATGAATTATTAGGGGAACGCTTGACGACTACACCAAAAAATTATGCTTATTTAAAAATAGCAGAAGGTTGTGACCGCCCTTGTAGTTTTTGTGCAATTCCAATTATGCGAGGAAAACACGTTTCTCAAACTATTGAGAAATTGGTAAAAGAAGCAGAAGGTTTGGCTAAAAATGGCGTAAAGGAATTGATATTAATCGCTCAAGATTTAACTTATTACGGACTTGATATATACAAAAAACGTAATTTAGGTGAATTATTAGAGGCTTTAGTTAAAGTGGAAGGGATAGAATGGATTCGTTTGCATTATGCTTTTCCAACAGGTTTTCCAATGGACGTTTTGGAAATCATGAAGCGCGAACCAAAAATTTGTAACTATATTGATATTCCTCTTCAGCATATTTCTGATTCTATATTGAAATCGATGCGCCGTGGGACAACGAGAGAAAAAACCACGCAATTATTGAAAGATTTTAGAGCTGCAGTTCCTGGAATGGCAATTAGAACTACTTTAATTGTGGGTTATCCAGGAGAAACTCAGGAAGATTTTGAAATTTTGAAAGACTTTGTTCAAGAAATGAAATTTGATAGAATGGGATGTTTTGCCTATTCACATGAAGAAAATACACATGCTTACCTATTAGAAGATGATGTTCCTAGTGAAGTAAAACAAGCGAGAGCGGAAGAAATTATGGAACTGCAATCGCAAATTTCTTGGGATTTAAACCAAGAGAAAATTGGTCAGGTATTCAAATGTATTATTGACAGAAAAGAAGGCGGTCATTTTGTAGGACGAACAGAATTTGACAGTCCAGATGTGGATAACGAAGTATTAATTGATGCTTCAAAACACTATGTAAAAACTGGTGAATTTGTGATGATTAAAATTACTGAAGCTACCGAATTTGATTTATATGGCGAACCTATTTAGTTATTAATTTAATAAAGATTAGATATGAAATCAATTAAAATAATTTGCACTTTAATTTTACTATTTTCAATGCAATCTATTTCAGCTCAATTTGGCCAAGGCGGAATGGGCCAAGGTGGAATGGGTGGTGGAATGGGTGGTGGAATGAATGGTGGAATGAATGGAAACCGCAATATGCAACCTCAAAGATCTCAACCAAAAGAACCGGCAATTGAAGAAACGGTAAAAAAAGTGGTCGATAGACTCAACCAACAACTAAAACTAGATGAACTTCAGGTTATTGCTATTTCTAATATTATCACTGAAAATATAAAAAAGCAAAATGCGATAATAAAAAAAGAAGAAGGTGGAAATGAAGAAAAAGCAAATGAGCTTAAAGCAATTGCCGAAAAAATGGATCTTGATATTATGATTTTACTTAATAAAGATCAAAAAGCAAAATACAAATTGCTTGCTGAAGATGCTAAAAAACAACAAGAAGCTTATTCTAGGAGAAACAGATAGAGTATTAAAAAAACCGCGATTATCGCGGTTTTTTTAATAAATCTTATTTTGAATCTAAATCGAAATTAAAGCTAACTTTAATCTGTTCAGCAAATTTATCTTTTACAAGTTTTGGAATTTCAATTCCATAATCTTGTGCATGAACCGTAAAATTTCCTGTTGCAGCAACCTTACTTCCATTTGAAGATAAATAGATTTTAGTTTTTACTTTCTTAGTTACTCCATGAATAGTTAAATCGCCTTCAATATCAAAAGCAACTTTATTAATAGATAATTTTGTAGCATCAAAACCTATAACTTTTCCTTTAAATGTAGAATTAGGAAATTTAGAAGATTCCATATAATTCTCATTAAAATGTTCCTCCATTAAAGGTATTTTGAAACGTATCGATTTAATTATCACACTTGTTGCAAATTGTCCAGTTGGGAGATCTAAAATTGCTGAAACAGTGTTGCTTTTTCCAGCAATTTCAACTAAATTCGGCATAGATGCATCAAATTTAATTTCCCCAGAACGAGTTAACAATCTTTGCGCCAAAGTTATGTTTACAACTAATAATAACGTAAATAAGATTATTTTTTTCATCTTAATTTAATTTTCAGGGAAATTATTGGTAGCCCAAGTATTAATCATTGTAATTGTAGCTTGAGGCAAACTCCCCGATTGTGGCATAATGTTACCGCATGAGGCATCTAACCTGCACAACAAAGCACCATTTTGAGTTGCATTTTTAACTGCAGAATAGGAAGTTAAATTTGGAAATTGACCTCCTGCAGCATGACAACCTGTACATTTTGATGTCATTACTGGTTTTATATGCAAATTGTAAGTAGGATTAGTAACTACACCTGATATATCCTGAATGGTTGTAGATTCGCATGAAACAATAAACAAACTGCTAATTGCGAATAAAAATAATTTTAAATTTTTCATAATAATTTATTTTAAAAAACTCTGTACATATTAAAACCAAAATACAATTGTTTAGTGCCATCCCAACGCCCATTTGCATTAGTAAATACAGCTACGTCATTCATAGCTTGACTGTTTGAGAATACCAATTGGAATACGTGACCACCAGTTTCAATATCTAAACCTAAAGTTAGTGGGTTGCTATAATTTGAAACAAATCCTTCTGGAAGATTTAACCTAGCTGCATATTCTAAATTTAAGCTTAATCGCTTAGCAATTTTATATCTAGCTCCTGTTCCCAACAATAAGGTCGATTTTTGATCTAAAATTCCATCATATAAATTTTTATGAACGTATATTGGAGCTACTTCAAATGAAAAAGAATCATTGAATTTTCTAGAAACCAATAATTGAGTTGTAAATGCCAATCGGTGATTGAATTGTAATCCAGGCATTATATCATTCTTTTTCAATTCACTATTGATATCCATTGTATTGTAACCTACTAAGGTAAGCGGAAATCCCTCTTCTTCCTGATTTGCTATTTTATATTTAGTAGCCAATTCAAATGTTTTTTGAAAAGTATGTCGTGAAGCGCTAATAGCAAACCAATTAGAAACTCCGTAAATTCCTCCTAATTTAGTATAAGCATTATCCAATCCGAAAAAATTCTCCATTCCTTGTGCTAAATCTCCAAAACGATGTGAAACTATGAAATAAAATTCTCCTTTACCTGGCAATTTTGTGGATTGCATATTGCAAATTTGAAGGCCTTTGAATGCTGCTATTTCTATATTATCTTGTTTTGGTGCACCAGCGTCCAATTGGTTTAATAAATCATCTTGTGCCTTTGTAGAACCGAGAGCACAAAAGACTAGAATGATCGACAATAAGTTCTTAATTTTCATTTTAATTGTTTTTATTTATTGAACATTGGTCTAATTTTAACTCACCCATCAAGTCATCATAACCTACCAATCTTCCTTTAATGGAAACAGATTGATCTGTTTTTATACTTTTATCAGGAATATTAAAATTACATATTATCGTATTATCGATAGTAACAATACTATCAGAAACCGCAGTTACTTTTCCAGAAACAGCAATAGTTTTGTCGGAATAGTTAAGTGTAGCTTTAGCAACATCAGCAGTGAATTCAGCGGTAATAACTTTTGATGGTATAATAAATTCAGCTTCTTCGGTAGCTATATTTCTTGAACCTCCATAAAAAACATAAATTAAAGTAACTAATATTAGCAAAACTACTCCAATCAGAAATCCTATTATTTTTGTTTTCTTAGACATTCTTAGCTGAATTAATATTATTCAAATTTATTAAAATAAATATCATAAACAGTCTAAAAATGGTAAGATTTTCATAATTAAATAATTAAGGTTGAAACCTCATTATGCTTAATAAATCTGAATTAATGACAAAAAAAAACTCTATTTCAAAAAATAGAGTTTTTAAAAATTTTAGAAATTGAATTAATCAATTACTATTTTGCGAACTACTTTATCGATATCATTACTGATTTCTACAAAATAAACCCCTTTAGAAAAATCTGATAAATTCATTTGTATTGAATCTAAGCTTAATTCTGAATCAATCACTTTTAGAACCTTTCCATTGATATCAAATACGGTAACTTTAGAAATGGAAGTTTGAATATTTTTTGTAATTTTGAAAATACCATTAGAAGGATTTGGAGCAATTGTAATGTTATCTAAAGAAGAGAAATCATGAACCCCAAGTGTAAATCCTAAATTACTCGAGCCTCTACCTATGCCTGAATGTTGTGACATTGTTACACTTGATCCATAAGCCCAAATAATATTTAAAGTATTATTATTATAATTAAAAGTATAATCACCTATTCCACCAACAAAATTTCTAGTAATTACAAGAGACCTTGTTGTGCCTGATATTATATTATCGCTAACTACAGTCCATTCGTTTGTAGTATCAGTTGAGGGTGAAGATTGGCCTGTTATAACTGAATCTACTAATGAGGTTGTATAGTATATACAATCCGTACCGTTAAACATTGAAGTTGCATTAAATCCTATTCCAAACCATCGGTCGGATGGACCAGTTAGTGTTATTGTAACAGTTGATGTGGCTGAATTCAAATCAATTTTTAGAGTCATTAAACTATTTAAATTTACAACTCCAGTGGATTTTGTTTGTGCCATTGAGACATTTAGCCCAACTAATAAGGCAATTGCAAAGTAAAGTTTTTTCATAATTTTTTAATTGAATGGTTGTGTTTTATTTATCTAATAATATGATTAACTGGGTATTCTTATTAAATTTTGCGTAATCTAATGCGGTTCTTTTTTCATTATCAGCAAGCTTAGAATTCGCACCCGCTTTAACAAGCAACTGAGCAACTTCAAAATTATTATTAAAAGCAGCATAGATTAATGCCGTTTTTCCTTGAATATCTTGCTGATCTAAATCTGCTTTTTTTGAAATTAATTTCTCTATAATTACTTTATTTCCCGACATAATTGCTGCCATCAATGCAGTTCCCATGCCAGAATTGTAATTTATGTTTGAAACTATATCTGATAAATATAATGCTACGGCTTCATTATTTCTATAGCAAGCTAAAATTAAGGGCGTAGCTTTATTATCATTAATAGCATTTACAAGTTCTGGATTTTGTTTGTAGATATTTTGTATTTCTGATAAGGTTCCTTTTCGAGCAACATCGAATACATTTTTAACTTGTCCTTTCAAAGAAGTACATAGAAGCAGCAAAAGGACTATTTGAAAGTAGTTTTTCATTGGATTGAATCGCGTCTCAAAAATAGAATAATATTTCAATAAAAAAAAACAATTATCTAATTATTAGACAATTAATAATCCGTAATCTCTCAATGTTAGTATTGGCTTAGAAAACCAAAACAATTCAAAATTCTCAAATTGAGATTCAAAGTCTGATTTAATTTCTTGAAGTGTCTTTAATTTAGTATTTGAAATCGAAACTTTCTTGAGTGTTTCAATTAACCAATCCCCCTCTTCACGATTCAATTGTACAGAATAAGACTCCTTTTTATCGTGAAATGTCAATGTGCTCATTTCCCAGGAATTTCCTTTTTTGGTTTTAACAAAATTAGCAACTTGTGGCTCTCCTCCTATCCAAATCACCTTTGAATTCGGCTTGATAGATAAATCTGTTTCTTCAGTTAGTGCATTATAAATGAAATCTTCTGAAATTGTAGTTGGTGGTATTTTAAAATCAAACCAATCTTGTAATGGATAATCAAAACATATTCCGTGCATGAAATTGTAAAGTGATTTCTTTAACCCAAAACTAAATTGATTGTGGTCAACACCAGTCGAATCAACAAAATTAATATCATTATTGGCGAAGGTTCCTATTTCCTCTGTATCTTTAAAAACACCAAATTTTTCTGGATTTAATCCAATGGGACTATGGGCGGTCATTGCAAATTGGTGCCAAAATCCAGATTGTATAACATCAGATTCAAATAACTGACGCACCATTTCCAAACTATCAACGGTTTCTTGAACTGTTTGCGTTGGATAACCATACATTAAATAGGCATGAACCATAACTCCGGCTTCAGTGAAATTTCGGGTCACTTTTGCAACTTGTTCAACTGTTACTCCTTTATCAATAAGAGCCAATAATCTATCCGAGGCAACTTCCAATCCGCCAGAAACGGCAATACAACCAGAGGCTTTCAATAATTGACATAGCTCTTTAGAAAAACTCTTTTCAAATCGGATATTGGTCCACCAAGTTACATCTATTTTCCTCCGTAATATTTCTAAAGCTAGCGCTCTCATTAATGCTGGAGGAGCGGCTTCGTCAACAAAGTGAAAACCGTTTTGTCCCGTTTGAGCAATTAACTGTTCTATTCTATCGCACAAAATATTGGCTGCAACGGGTTCGTATAATTTTATATAATCCAGTGAAACATCACAAAAAGTACATTTTCCCCAATAACAACCGTGCGCCATGGTTAGTTTATTCCAACGTCCATCGCTCCACATTCGATGCATTGGATTTACAATTTCAATTACAGAAATGTATTTATCTAAAAGTAAATCGGAATAGTCAGGAGTTCCGACCTCGGCTTGTTTGTAATCGGATTTTGAAGTATTATTCTTGTAAACCACTTTGCCATTTTCTAAAAGAAAAGTTCTTTTATATTCCCCAGAAGCTTGTAAATTTAAATTGTCAATTAGTAATTTTAGTGGTAATTCGCCATCGTCAAGGGTAATAAAATCGAAAAATTCAAAAACTCTTTTATCGGAAAGCGAACGTAGTTCAGTATTTGGGAATCCACCGCCCATTGAAATTTTAATAGTAGGGTGATTTTTTTTCACCCATTGGGCACATCGAAAAGCAGCATACAAATTTCCTGGAAATGGAACAGAAATAAGGAATAATGCCGGTTGAATGGTTTCAATTTTCGATTTTAATATCGAAATTAAAATGGTATCGATATAAGTAGTTTGTTGATTTAAAGTATCATACAATTCATCAAAGGAATTGGCGCTCCTGCCCAAACGTTCCGCATAACGACTGAATCCAAAATTTTCATCGATACATTCTACAATATAATCTGAAATATCTTCTAAATATAAAGTGGCCAAATGCTTGGCTTTGTCTTGAGTTCCCATGGTTCCAAAAGCCCAATCCATTTCTTCAATTTGATTAAAACGGGAAGCTTCAGGCAAATAATCACCTTGACATATTTGCAATGCTAAAGTTGGATTTTTTCCTTGCAAAAAAGAAATAACACTGTCAATCGTTTTGATGTACTCGTCTTGTAGCGCTAAAATACGAGAGGAATTGTCTGAAAGTTCATCAAGATTCAACTTCAAACTTTCAACTTTGAACAAATTTATAAGTCCTTCTTTGGAAAACAATTCTAAAATCACCTCAATTCCTAAATCAGCTTGAAAAGTTGGAACATTCAACGTATTTAGAAAACCTTTAATATAGGCAGAAGCCGGATATGGGGTGTTCAGTTGGGTGAACGGCGGGGTGATAATAAAAACGTTGGTTTTCAATTAATTTGTTTTTGACAAAAATAACTAAAATAAAACGAACTGATTTTTATTTCTTGATTTGATTTTGAATCCAATTTAAGATTTCTATTAATGCTGAAGGCGAAAATGTTTGTTCGATTTCTGAATATTCTTCAGGCGAACCTGTTTTACATTCTTGAAATAAATGATTCAAATTTGGTAATTCTTTTGTAATAACTTTCTTATTTCCTCCTTTTACAAGCGCTTTATTTATTGCCTCTAAATTTACTTTAGACGGAACTTGGAGGTCTTTATCACCATTAAGTGCTAACACCGGACATTTTACTTTTTCTAATGCTATTGCTGGATTGTATTTAATAAAAAATTGCATCCAAGGGCTAGTTATTTCATTCACTTGCATTGCAATAAAATCGGATTCGCTAATTCCATCTGGAATTTGGGTATTTGGATCTGACTTAATTGATTTTATAATCAATGCTGTTATATCCTTTTTCAATTGTTCTGAATTCGTCTCTTTTTTCACCAAATCAAAAACTTCAGTATTAATGATTTTTGATTTTTGTAAATCCTCTTCAGAAATTCCTGATGCTCTACCAATTAACTCTTGTTGTAATAATAAAAGTTTGTCTCCAGGTATTCCTGTCCCTGCTAATAAAATTATAAAAGTGACATTTTTAGATTTAGCAGCTACCATAGGAGCAATAATTCCACCTTCGCTATGACCTATTAATCCAATTTTCTTTTGGTCGATTTCCTTACGGGTTTGTAAATAATGTAACGCAGCTTCTACATCTGAAGAAAAATCCAATGTGGTTGCCGTTTTGAAATCCCCTTTTGACATTGCAGTTCCCCTGTCGTCGAAACGTAAAACTGCTATTCCATTTTTGGTTAAATAATCAGCAATTACTAAAAAGGGCTTGTGACCTAATAATTCTTCGTCTCTATTTTGAGCTCCACTCCCTGAAATTAAAATTACAGCTGGAAAAATACCCTCTTTAGTTGGTAACGACAAAGTTCCTGCAAGATTTATATTTGCATCTTTATTTTCAAAAACTACCTCTTCAGTGTAATAAGAATAGGGTTTTTTAGGTTCTTGTGGTCGTTTAATTATTTCTTTTTCCACTTTATCTTTCGATAAATTCATTGG
This sequence comes from Flavobacteriaceae bacterium, assembly GCA_009926065.1. Lineage (GTDB taxonomy): Bacteria > Bacteroidota > Bacteroidia > Flavobacteriales > Flavobacteriaceae > Flavobacterium. The sequence continues at coordinate 47,921 of RFPP01000002.1, read as the reverse complement.
AAAACTTTGGCCAGATTGTTTAAATGTACCTGTAATATTTCCATCCGCACCCAAAACCCCTTCGTATTCAATTCTAGGATTTGCCAAAGCAATAATTAACTTTGAATTCTCAAAATTGGTAGTTGTAACAGGTATTCCAAATGCTTTTTGATCTGGACTATCCATGGTTGATGAAAATCCTTTTTCGGTTTTATTGATATGAAAAACCAAACTCAATTGCATCCCTTGGACTTTTAAAATTCCGTTCCAAGTACCTGTAATATCTTGACTGAAAATGGTTGAAATTGCTCCGAAAATAAAAATAAAAGTGACTATTCTTTTCATATGTAATTTAATTTAGAATAAAATGTATTATTGTTTAATTTGAGTTATTAATAATATCAAAATTATAAAGACACAATTGCACTAATAATACAAATTAAAAAAAGGTTAAAAGGAAAACTATCTATAAAATACTATTGGGATTTTAACAATATCTATTGGTAATCCTAGTTTTTTATATAAGTAGTTGGGCAAATATCTAATTCCTAATCTTACTAAACAAGTAATTGTATTGCTTTTTTTGTAATTTAGCAAAAATTAATTCCTATGCCAACGGATTGTATTAGCTATCAAAATTCAGGATATTTCACTCTTATGATGAATGATTATTTAAATCAGGAATCTAGCTTACAATCATTTTACAATCGTTTTCCAAAAATTGAAAATTTCGAAAATCAGATAACGGAAAAACAGCAAAATTACAATCCTAAAACACGAGAAATACTAGTTTCTGTTTTAAATAAACAATACGAAAACATTTCAATATCGGAATTAACAAAGAACAATATTGCTTTACTTTCGAAAGAAAACACTTTCACAATTACTACTGGTCATCAGTTAAATTTATTTACAGGGCCACTGTATTTTCTTTACAAAATAATCTCAACCATTAAATTAACAGAAGAATTAAAGAAGAAGTATCCATCTTATAATTTTGTACCAATCTATTGGATGGCTACTGAAGACCATGATTTTGATGAAATAAATTACTTTAATTTTAAAGGTAAAAAGTTCAAATGGAATAAAGAAAGTTCAGGGCCGGTTGGAAGATTAACTACAGATGGACTTCAAGAAATACTATCGGTATTTGAGAATGAACTAGGTTGTAGTTCGAATGCCAATGAAATAAAAAAACTGTTTGAAAGCGCTTACGCAAATATTGATTCGTTAACCAATGCAACTCGAAAATTAGCAAATGAACTTTTTGGATCTTACGGTTTAGTAATAATTGATGGGGATAATTCCGAATTAAAAAGGCAATTTATTCCTTATATTAAAGAGGAACTTTTACAAAATACTTCTTTTAAAAATGTAAGCGATACAATAATTCAATTAAAGAAATATCCAACTCAAGTAAATCCTCGTAATATTAATCTTTTTTATATTGAAGATAATTTACGAGAACGTATTATTTTCGAAAAAGGAGATTTCAAAATCAATAATACAAAAATTACATTTACTCAAAATGAATTATTGGAATTATTAGAAATCAATCCAGAGAGATTTAGTCCAAATGTTATTCTGAGACCTTTATATCAAGAAGTAATTTTACCCAATTTATGTTACATTGGTGGCGGTGGAGAAATTGCGTATTGGTTGGAATTAAAGTCAACATTTAAAGCTTTTCAGTGTACTTTTCCTATATTATTGCTCAGAAATTCAGCTCTTATAGTTACCGAAAAACAAGTAGAAAGGATCGAAAAACTTCAATTGAGTTGGGAACAATTGTTTTCAAAACAAGAAGTATTAATTAATATTAGAGTAAAAGAATTATCTGAAATTCCAATTGATTTTTCAGAGCAAAAAATGGCATTGAAAAAGCAATTCTCAGATTTACATACTATTGTAAATCAAACAGATAAATCCTTTTTAGGAGCGGTAAAAGCGCAAGAGGCTAAGCAAATCAAAGGATTAGAAAATTTAGAAAAGCGATTTTTGAAGGCTCAAAAAAAGAAATTCCATTCAGAATTAGAGCGTGTAATCAAATTACAAAACGAGTTGTTTCCAAATCAAAGTTTGCAAGAACGACAAGCTAATTTTTCTGAGTTTTATTTGGAAAATGGAATTACATTTTTTTCAAAATTATATAATAATTTAGATCCATTTGATACTAATTTTACGATTCTAACATTATAATCAGTTAATAATTGGAATTCGATTAAAATATCTTACTTTTGCAAAAAAATTATAAAAAAATGGCTACAAATAGAACATTTACCATGATTAAACCAGATGCTGTTGAAAAAGGACACATCGGTAACATTTTAGCAATGATTACAAACGGAGGTTTCAAAATCGTTTCTTTGAAATTAACTCAATTAACTGTGGATGATGCTAAAGCATTTTATGCTGTTCACGCTACAAGACCTTTCTACGGAGAATTAGTAGAATTCATGTCAAGAGGACCAATTGTTGCTGCAATTTTAGAAAAAGAAAACGCAGTTGAAGATTTTAGAGTATTAATAGGCGCTACCAATCCTGCTGAAGCTGCTGAAGGAACAATTAGAAAAGCATATGCAACTTCTATTGGTGAAAATGCAGTTCACGGTTCTGATAGTGATGAGAATGCTGCTATAGAAAGTGCATTCCATTTCGCTGGAAGAGAGCAATTCTAATCCAACTCATTAAAATATAAAATCCCGTTTCAATGAAACGGGATTTTTTTTGCTCTAAATTTATTTATCGGAGTACTATACTTTTTACAATTTCACGCTTTAATTCTTCATTTATCATAGTGATAATTTTTGATTTTCCATGACTTAATTCTTCCCTTAAAACAGAGGATGACAATTCCACATACAAAGTTTCTCCTTTTAAAGTTACATTTTTAGTATAACTGTTTACCCCATTTCCCATCAATGAAACCCATGCTTCTTTGACAGAAATTTGATCTATTCCAGACTGTAGTTTGTTACTTCGGATGAATTCTTTCAAAACTTCACCAATTGAATTTTCGTTATTTAGTCGTTTTGCCATCTCCTGATATGTTTATTGGCGAAGCCTTTTTGTAATAATACACCGCTTTTGAAGCGTTTACTATGACTAATTTATCTGAGGAAATAGCTTCAATTTTTTCTTTCCATTTTGCAAATGGAGTACTATAATTGATATAAGCGTTACCGTTATCAAACAAAATAGTAATTTTTTCCAATTGGTTATTAACTAAAAAACGACCATCCAATTGAGGCATTACTTTTTTCCTAAAACCTGATTTATCTTTTATCTGAAAATAGTCATACGATTCATTATAGGTGTATTCTTTTTTAGTTCCATTTGAAAAAACTACCTTTTCTATTTCCCAATAGCCATTCAAATTAGCAATATCATCAGAAGTCACTTTTTGATTACAAGCAGACAATAGTATTAATAAAGCAATTGAAACTATTTTTTTCATTTTATTGTGATTTATACAAATTTACTTCTTTATAGTTTTTAATACCAATTTAAACATAAAAATATATTTATATTAAACTATTTTTTATTTTTAAAGTCTTATTTCAAATTTTAGCTATGAAAAAAATAATTTATATCATACTTATATTTACAATATTTACTAATTGTTCAAACGACAATAATAGTAGTTCAAATATTAATTACAATACCATGTATTTCCCTCCAAATGGATCTGATAACTGGGAAACTCAATCAATTTCTTCTTTAGGTTGGAATCAGAATGCGGTTCAGCCTTTGATTGATTATTTAATATTAAAAAATACTAAATCATTTATGATTCTTGTAAATGGTAGAATTGTAATGGAAAATTACTTTAATGGTCATACCGCATCTACACTTTGGAGATGGAATAGTGCAGGAAAAACGTTGACTTCAACAGTTACAGGAATTGCCGAACAGGAGGGTTTTATTAATACTAACAATAAGGTTTCTGACTACATAGGAATAGGTTGGACAAGTGCTCCATTAGCAAAAGAAAATCTGATTACCTGCAAAAATTTATTAAAAATGGACTCTGGTTTGGATGATACATTAGGTGATGATGTTTCTCCAAACAATCTTCGATATGTTGCTGATGCTGGAACAAGATGGGCATATCATAATGTATATGTAAAACTTCAAGATGTGGTAGAACAAGCTACCGGACAAACATGGAATAACTATTTCAATACTAAACTTAGAGATAAAATTGGTATGAGTTCATCTGGAGTTTGGTATAATGCAACCGGAGCAAATTTAGGTTTACGAATCTATTTTAGTAATACAAGAAGCATGGCAAGATTTGGATTGTTAGCTTTAAACAATGGAAATTGGAATGGTACTCAAGTTATTAATTCTGGCTTTTTAAATCAAGCTACAACAACTTCACAAAACATCAATTTAGCTTACGGTTATTTATGGTGGTTAAACGGCAAAACGAGTTACCGATTACCTCAAACTCAATTGCAATTTAATGGAAGTTTAATTGCATCTGGAGCAAACGATATGTATATGGCTTTAGGGAAAGACGACCAGAAAATTTACGTTATTCCAAGTAAAAAAATGGTTGTTATCCGAATGGGAGATGCTGCAGATTCAGCAAATTTAGCACTTTCAACATTTGACGAAGTCTTATGGCAGAAAATCAATGCGTTGTACCAGTAATTATTTATTTGAAATACGATTGTAAAGTCCTAAAAGGAAGAAAATTAATCCAACAGCCAAAAATATTCCATAAAAAAGTGGACTTTTTTCTCTAATTAAATTGGATATTACAAATGATAAAATACTTATTAAGTACAAATAAATAGGCGGTATGTTTTTTATTGATGGAAAATTCATCAGCTGATTATTTAAAGAAACTATCCACAAATTCGTATTTATTGAAAACTTGTAAGTCTTCAATTCCTTCACCTACTCCTATATATTTTACTGGAATTTGAAACTGATCTGAAATTCCAATTACCACACCACCCTTTGCTGTTCCGTCTAATTTGGTAACCGCTAAGGAAGTCACTTCTGTTGCAGCAGTAAATTGTTTTGCTTGTTCAAAGGCATTTTGACCCGTTGAACCGTCTAAAACTAACATTACATCGTGTGGCGCATCGCCAACCACCTTTTGCATTACTCGTTTAACTTTAGTTAATTCAGCCATTAAATTCACTTTATTATGCAAACGTCCTGCAGTATCAATTATAACAATATCGGCACTTTGAGAAACAGCCGATTGCAAAGTATCAAATGCTACTGATGCTGGATCACTTCCCATTTGTTGTTTTACTAATGGAACTCCTACTCGATCAGCCCAAACTTGTAATTGATCAATAGCGGCCGCTCTAAAAGTATCAGCAGCACCCAAAATTACATTAAAACCTTGCTTCTTGAATTGATAAGCCAATTTACCTATTGAAGTGGTTTTTCCAACACCATTAACTCCTACAACCATTAATACATACGGTTTTGTTGTTGTTGGTATTTCAAATTGAGTTCCTTCGCCAGAATTGGTTTCTGATAAAAGACTCGCAATTTCATTTCTAAGAATTTCATTAAGTTCCTCTGTTCCTAGATATTTATTTTCAGAAACATAGTTTTCAATGCGCTCAATAATTTTAAGAGTGGTTTTCACTCCAACATCTGATGATATTAGAATTTCCTCTAAATGATCTAAAACATCCGCATCAACTTTAGTTTTTCCTGCAACTGCTTTGGTTAGTTTTGAAAAAAAAGTAGTCTTTGATTTTTCTAATCCTTTATCCAATGACGCTTTTACTTCTTCAGGAAGGCTCGTTTCTTTTTTTTCAGAAGAGAATAATTTTTTAAAAAAACTCATTATTATATATTTTATCGCCCGAATTTTCGGGTTTGATTAAAACCAATAAATTAAGTGGTAAATATAAAAAATAAAAAAGCTACTTCCGAATGAAAGTAGCTTTTCTATATAATGCTATTGAAAATTATTTATTTTTCAAGAATTCGTCTACTAATTCAGGAGCCATAATAGATTCTACAAAAGTATATGCTCCAGTTTTTGGAGATCTTACCATTTTAATAGCTTTTGACAGTCTTTTAGAAGATGTCTGTAATGTTGCTACGGTTTTCTTTGCCATGACTAATTATTTTTTTATTTGTGTATTTTAATAAATCTAAATGAAACCATTTGAGAATTAAATTAAAATCTCTAATTATTTAATTTCTTTATGAACTGTTACTCTTTTCAAGATAGGATTGAATTTTTTTATCTCTAATCTATCTGGAGTATTTTTTTTGTTCTTTGTTGTTATATATCTAGAAGTACCTGGAACACCTGAAGTTTTGTGCTCAGTACATTCTAAAATTACCTGAATTCTATTACCTTTTTTTGCCATTTTGTATGATTATTCTTCTCGATTTAAGAGAGGATTATTTAATAAAACCTTCTGACTGTGCTTTTTTCAAAACTGCAGCGATTCCGTTTTTGTTGATAGTTTTAATAGTAGATGCAGCCACTCTAAGTGTAATCCACTTGTCTTCTTCAGGAAGATAAAAACGTTTTTTAAGTAAGTTTACAGAAAACTTTCTTTTAGTTTTATTCATGGCGTGGGAAACATTATTTCCTACCATTGCTTTTTTACCAGTAAGGTCACAAACTCTTGACATTATGCTTTTCTTTTATCGTTATTCAAAATCAGGGTGCAAAGAAACAAAAATAAACCTATTATACAAAATTATTAAAGTACATTTTTTAAAATTTCTTTCTGAAGCATTTCAAAAGCCTTATTTACAGCCCTATCTATCACTTTTACTCGCGGTTGACCAAAATTAAATTCTTCTACAATTAGGTCATTTGGAGTTGCAATTGCTATAAAAACGGTGCCAATTTCTGAATTTCCTTCTCCTTTTGAAGGTCCAGCATTTCCTGTGGTAGCAATAGCATAATCGGTGTTCATCCTATTTTTAATAGCTAAAGCCATTTCTTTTGCCACCTCAAAACTTATAACTGAATGCTCTTTGATTAATTCTGGAGATATTCCAAGCATCGAAATTTTAGTTTCCGTAGCATAACTTACCACACTTCCCTTAAAATAATTAGATGAACCAGGAACCGATGTGATCATTTGAGCAATCTTCCCTCCTGTGCAACTTTCAGCTGTTGCTAATGTTAAGTTATTACTTGTTAATAATCGCCCCAACATGACCTCTATAGTTTCATCCTCTTCGTAACCAACAATAATATCTCTTATTATTTGATTTAATGAAAATACATTTTCATTGATTTTTTTTTCCAATAATTCTTTATCAATTCCCCTAGCCGAAAGTCGCAATCTCACCCTTCCAGGACTAGGTAAATAGGCTAATTTAATATATTCAGGTAAATTATTTTCCCAATCTTCAATTCGTTCCGCAATCAAACTCTCCCCTTGACCATAAGTTAAAATTGTTTTATGGATAATATAAGGTCGCTTGTATTCATTAACTATTTTTGGAATAATACCATTATCAAGTATATATTTCATTTCATAAGGGACTCCAGGCAAAGAAATATAAACGGTATTTCCTTTTTTCATCCACATACCTGGTGCTGTTCCATAAGCATTATGAAGTACAGTACATTTTGATGGAACCAATGCTTGGTCTTTGTTCATTTGCGAAGCAGGTCGATTCATTGCCTTTTCAATCAAAGCAATTACATGCTTTTCAACCTCTTCATTTCTAACCAATTGATCTTCAAAATACTCGCAAAAGGTATGTTTGGTAATGTCATCTTTTGTAGGACCCAATCCGCCAGTGATTAATACTAAATCTACTTGATTTTGAAGTTTAGAAAATGTTTCTAAAATGTGATTTTTATTATCCCTTATTGAAATCATTTCATGAATATCAACCCCGATTTTATCCAACGATTTTGCAATAAAACCTGAATTGGTGTCAACTATTTGACCAATTAATATTTCGTCTCCAATGGTTATAATGGCTGCTCTCATAAATCGAATTGATAACTAATTTTATTAAATTAAAGTATTATTTAAATTAAAATCTTTTTTGATTTCTTTAATAGCTTTCTCAATTCTATCAGAAACGCTTTTATAAAGTTCAATAACTTCTTTCTTTTTACCCATTGATTTTGCCCAATTTTCTATTAAAATAATTTCATCTAAAGCTATATTCAAACTCAATAAATCCAATGATGGCTTTATTTTATTTGAATGTTCATAACATTTTTGATGGTTTTTTTCTTCAATGGCAATCTTAATATGATTCAAATGAATGGGGGTATCTAAAACAAATAAATTTATTATTTGATGAACAAAATCAGAATCATTTTCTGAAATCGCATATACTTTAGATAAATTGTAATGTAGAGCCATTATTTTACTTGAATTCGAAACAATTTATTTCCTTCTAAATATCCTTCCAAAACATCATCTGGACGAACAACAGCAACCCCTTCAGGTGTTCCTGTGAATATGATATCACCGATTTTAAGGGTGAAAAATTGTGAAACATAGGCTATCAATTCGTCTATTTTCCACAACATAAAACTCGTATTGCCTTTTTGAACCGTAACTCCGTTGTTGGTCATTTCAAAATTAAGATTATCCAACGATTTAAAGTCACTTTTTGAAACAAAATCACCTATCACAGCCGAACCATCAAATGCCTTAGCTTTTTCCCACGGAAGTCCTTTGTCTTTCAATTTTTGCTGCAAATCTCTCGCGGTGAAATCAATTCCAACACTAATTTCATCATAATATTTATGCGCAAATTTAGGTTCAATACATTTCCCAACTTTGTTAATCTTAACAATAACCTCCAATTCATGGTGAATATCCTCTGAGAATTCTGGTATTACAAACGGGTGTTGCTTCAACAAAATCGCCGAATCTGGCTTCATAAAAACCACCGGTTCATCAGGACGTTCATTATTTAATTCTTCAATGTGCTTGGTATAATTCCTACCGATACAAATTAATTTCATTTTTTTTAGAGCTTTTTCCCGCTATTCGTTTCAATCCTCGCACAAAAAGCGAGGGATTTCCTCTACTATCGGGGCTATGGTATTTTTTTCAATAAACTAAATCGTTCTTATTTTGTATTCAATTTTCTTAACTTAATAGCTGTCAGAATTTTCTTGGTATACAATGGAAAATCAGCGTTTTGAATCCAACTGTAATAACCTGGTTCTGCTTCCAAAACAGTACTTACCTTTAGACCTTTGTGTTTTCCAAAATTAAAAACCTCATCTCCATCTTCATCAAAAACTATCATTCCTGCAAAATCAGCGTTCTTTTTTCTTGTGGTAAACTCTGATAAAGCTTTTATGTCGTTATCTAAATCGGAATATCGATCCAACTGGGCTTTCAAAATTTCATAAGTCGCCATCGTATCGGCTTCAGCTGAATGGGCGTTCTCCAAATCTTCACCACAATAAAATTTCAATGCCGCACTCAAAGTTCGTTCTTCCTTTTTATGAAATACCGTTTGAACATCCACTGAAACTCGTCCTTTCATATCAAAATCAACTCCAGCTCGTAACAATTCTTCCGCCAATAAAGGAATGTCAAATCGATCGGAATTATAACCCGCTAAATCACTATCCTTAATCATATTATAAATCACCGGAGCCAGTTCATTAAAGGTAGGTTCGTTGGCCACTTTCTCATTTGAAATTCCATGAACCGCAGTTGATTGAGGTGGGATAGGAACCGTCGGATTTACCAACCACGTCTTGCTTTCCTTATTCCCATTGGGAAAAACCTTAAAAATTGATATTTCTACTATTCTGTCTTTAGCCACATCAATACCAGTAGTTTCAAGATCAAAAAAGCAAATAGGTCGGGTTAATTTTAATTCCATTATTTATGATTTAGAAAACAAATATACTTTTATAATACAATATAAAAAAACAAAAACCCACCTGATTAAACAGATGGGTTTGAAAAAATATTTATTATTAAAGAATAATTAAAATTCTCTATTAATGTCAAATGCTTCCAAATAATCGGCAACTCGTTTAACAAAACTACCGCCAAGCGCTCCGTCCACCACACGGTGATCGTAACTGTGAGATAAGAACATTTTGTTACGAATTCCTATAAAATCCCCTTCTGGAGTTTCAATAACAGCTGGGACTTTACGTATAGCGCCCAATGCTAAAATCCCCACTTGCGGCTGATTGATAATTGGTGTTCCAAAAACACTTCCGAAAGTTCCCACATTTGTTACGGTATAGGTTCCTCCTTGAGTATCGTCTGGTTTCAATTTACCTTCTTTAGCACGATTTCCTAAATCGTTAACCGCTTTTGCCATTCCAACTAAATTCAATTGATCGGCATTTTTTATTACTGGAACAATCAAATTACCGTTGGGTAAAGCCGCAGCCATACCTAAATTGATGTTTTTCTTTTTGATTATATATTCACCATCAACAGAAATATTCATTCCTGGGAAATCTTTTAACGCTTTAGCAACTGCTTCCATAAAAATTGGAGTAAAAGTCAGCTTCTCACCTTCTCTCTTTTCAAAAGCATTTTTGTTTTTCTCACGCCATTTCCAAATATTGGTTACATCCACTTCTATAAATGACTGCACGTGAGCAGAGGTAGAAATCGAAGCCATCATATATCCAGAAATCAGCTTTCGCATTCTATCCATTTCCACAATTTCATCACCACCATTTACCAAAATAGTTGTTGGTTGTTGGTTGATATTTATTGGTTTTGAAAGTTCCGTAGCAAAATTTGATTTACGAGTTTCCACAAATTTCAATAGGTCTTCTTTAGTAACACGACCTTCTTTTCCAGATCCATTTATAGCTTCTAATTCTGCAATTGTTATTCCTTCCTCTTTGGCAATATTTTTAACTAAAGGTGAAAAGAATTTATGTGAACTTGAAAAATTAACCGGTTCAGAAACTGTAGCAACGGCTTTTTCGATAATTTCTTCAACAGCTACAACGCTTTCTGGAGCAACTTCAGGTTCTGAAACAACAGGAATTAAGTCTTGAGCTTCAGTTTCAATAATTGCAATAGTTTGTCCTACTTTAACAATATCATTTACATTAAAAAGTATTTCAGATAAAACACCAGAAATTTCAGAGGGTATTTCACTGTCTACTTTGTCGGTAGCAATTTCTAAGACCGCTTCATCGATTTCTATTTTATCTCCAACTTTTTTTAACCAATTGGTAATTGTCGCTTCAGCAACACTTTCTCCCATTTTTGGTAATTTCAATTCAAACTTTGCCATATTCTTAAACTAAAGTTGTTTTGGTGTATTCGTTTTGCAAAATTACTAAATAATATGAATAATTACTGCGTTATATGAAATATTAATCAATTTTTACTACTGTTCCTTTGTCGTTGCTATTGTTACTTCCTATCATAAATAAAGTATTTTTAGGAATAATTTTAAAGGTAAAACCTTGATTGTTATATGTTTCTATAAATGAAATAATCAATTTAAATGAAAATGAGTTATTATCAATCAAAATCTCTGTTTGCTTTTTACTATTATTTCCATGCGAAAATAAGCTATTTGAATCTAATTTAGTTTCCCAATTTAATTTTTTATTCAATTGTTTTTCCAATTTATTCTTCAAATTTTCATCCTTAGATATCAAAATATAATCATCAATTTCAATTGGATTACTATTCCCCTGATTTTTTTTGATTAAAGAAAAAAACAAAGTTCCTATTTTCATGAAAAAATCAAATAACGGAGAACTTTTATAATGTTTCTTATAAAAAAACTGCATCGCATCTCGGAATCGCTTCATGTACAAACCGTCTTTTATGGTGCTTTCTCCTTTATAATGTACTACAGAAGTTTCATGGAAATAAAAATTGTTTTTTCCGATTTTTAAGGCCATAAAACACAAATCAATATCGTCAGAATACATAAAACAATTTTCATCAAATCCACCAATTTCATTATATAAATCGCGCTTCATTATCATAAAAGCACCAACAAGAATATCGACTTTCCCTGTTTCATTTTCAGATAAATATTGAGCATAATAACGATTGAAAATTTCCCAATTTGGAAATAATTTATTAAGACCAACTATTTTAGTGAACGCTACAAAAGGAGTTGGAATCCCTCTTTTACTCTCTGGTAAAAAATTACCCGAGCCATCTATTAATTTGCATCCAACAATTCCCAGATTTTCTTGCTTTTCAGCAAATGCGAGAATCATAGCGAAGGTATCCTCAGCAACAACAGTATCCGGATTTAATATACAAATATAATCACCTTTGGCCTGACTTACACCAATATTATTCCCTTTTGGAAATCCCAAATTAGAATTATTTTCAATGAGTTTCACGTTTGGAAAACGAGATTTAATCATTTCACAACTATAATCAGAAGAATCATTATCAACTACAATAATTTCACTATCAATGTTGGTCAGTGCCTCTTGAACACTTGCAACACATTGCTCTAAGAAGAAGCGAACATTATAATTAAGGATGATTACTGATAATTGCATTTTTCAAAGATATATTTTAAGTTGTAAAGTTGCAAAGTTTCAAAGTAACAAGTTTCAATACAATAGCTTACTTTTGCAAAAAAATACACTTGTGAATTATTTATCTGTTGAAAATATCTCTAAATCATTTGGAGAAAAAACACTTTTTGAAAACCTGTCTTTTGGTATCAATAAGGACCAAAAAATTGCATTCATAGCCAAAAATGGTTCGGGAAAAACCACCATCATGAACATCATTAATGGTTTTGAAGAACCGGATACTGGGCAAGTGGTTTTGAGAAAGAGCATTAGAATGGCATTTTTATCTCAAGATAATAAATTGCAGGAAGAATTAACTATTGAAGAGTGCATTTTTGCATCAGATAATGAGAGTTTAAAGGTGATTGAGACTTATGAAAAAGCTTTAGAAAATCCTGAAGACCAAGATTCCTATCAAAAGGCATTTGATGCAATGGACCTACATAATGCTTGGGATTTTGAAACACAATACAAGCAAATTTTGTTCAAATTGAAGTTGGAGGATTTTAAATTGAAAGTTAAAAATCTATCTGGCGGACAGAAAAAAAGATTATCATTAGCAATTATATTAATCAATCGCCCCGATTTACTAATTCTTGATGAGCCAACGAATCACTTAGATTTAGAGATGATTGAATGGCTAGAAAGTTATTTTGCTAAAGAAAATATTACGTTGTTTATGGTAACCCACGACCGTTTCTTTTTAGAGCGTGTTTGTAATGAAATAATTGAATTGGACAACGGAAAAATATACCAATACAAAGGAAATTACTCCTATTATTTAGAAAAAAAAGAAGAGCGAATAGCTTCTGAAAATTCGAGTATTGATAAGGCACAGAACCTATTTTTAAAGGAATTAGAATGGATGCGTCGCCAACCAAAAGCGAGAACTACTAAATCGAAATCTCGTCAAGATGATTTTTATATAATTAAGGAGAAAGCGCAAAGTCGAAGAAAGGAAAATGTGGTGGAATTAGAAATTAATATGGAACGTATGGGAAGCAAAATTATAGAGCTTCACAAGGTTTCAAAGAAATTCAAGGACCATGTAATTTTAAACAATTTCAGTTTTGATTTTCAGCGTGGAGAACGTATTGGGATTATAGGTAAAAACGGTACTGGTAAATCTACTTTTTTAAATTTATTGACAGGTACATTACCACCTGATAATGGAAAAGTAGTTGTAGGAGACACCATTAAAATTGGTTATTACACTCAAAGTGGAATCAATCCTAAACCGGCACAACGTGTAATTGATGTTATTAAAGAATATGGGGAGTATATTCCGTTAACGAAAGGAAAAATTATTTCGGCTTCTCAATTGTTAGAACGATTTTTATTTGATAGCAAAAAACAATACGATTACGTTGAAAAATTGAGTGGTGGCGAACTGAAACGTTTATATTTATGTACGGTTTTAATTCAGAATCCTAACTTTTTAATTCTTGATGAACCAACAAACGACTTAGATATTGTAACGTTAAATGTTTTAGAGAGTTTTTTATTGGATTTTCCTGGTTGCTTACTTGTGGTTTCTCATGACCGTTACTTCATGGATAAAATTGTAGACCATTTGTTTGTGTTTAGAGGTCAAGGAGAAATAGATAATTTTCCGGGAAATTACTCTGATTTTAGAGCCTATGAAGATAGTGTGGATGTCGCTCAAAAAGAGTACAATAAAACAGAGAAAAAAGATTGGAAGCAAAATAATCCAGTGGGAAATTTGACCTTTAATGAGCAGAAAGAATATCAGAAAATTGAGAGAGAGATCAAAGATTTAGAAATTGAAAAAGCCAAAATTGAGCAATTATTCTCTGAGGGAAAAATAGACTCCAATGATATTGAAAAAAAGGCAAACGAATTGAAAAATATCATCGATAAAATAGAAATAAAAGAGGTAAGATGGTTTGAACTTTCTAGCAAATTGGAAGGGTGATTTATTTAGAATTTAAGGAAGATTCACTAACATAGGGCACTTAGTTTATCATAGCTTTCTTTTATTTAATTATATAATTTTGTGCCAAACTTAGTGATAATCTGTGATACACCTAATAATATCATATCTGAAATTTCTCTGGAACTCCAAAAACGAACATGGGGTTCATTCACCATTTGTTTTTTTATTGGTAACCAAATGTTTTTATGACAAAACAAACTTATCTCCTTACTTTCCGAATTTGGAAACAAAGACTAAAAAAGGAAAATTTTTAAATCGATTGTTTCATTATTTCCAGTTTGAAAAAGGGATTTATATTTCGGAAAATAAAGAAAATGAAACTTTAAAAGTTGATTTTATTTATATAGATTCGACTTATTTAAATGATCAAAATATTGAATTAGAGTCAATTATTACTTTGGCTAATAATGAAACTTGTTTTATTTTCGAAAATCCTCATTATTCCAAAGCAACTGAAATACAATGGAAATCAGTTGTTGTAAGTTCTAATTTTAATGTTACAATTGACACCTATTCATTTGGATTAGCATTTATTCGAAAAGAACAAGTAAAAGAACATTTCACCATTCGAGTATAAAATCGAAACGTTAAAAAAATCTAGGAATTAACAAATCCATGATTCATTTTTGTACTTTTAACCCCTAAAATAAAATACAAAAACTAACACCAATTGAATTCCAAATAAAAAAATGGCAAAACCACTAATTCAAATTACCAAAATAAAAAGAGATTTCGTTCTAGGAAATGAATTTGTTTATGTTCTAAAAGGAATTGATTTAGAAATAAATAAAGGAGAATATGTTGCTTTAATGGGGCCCTCAGGTTCAGGAAAATCAACTTTAATGAATTTATTAGGTTGTTTGGATACACCAACATCAGGAAGTTATATTTTGAACGGAAAAGATGTAAGTAAAATGCACGATGATGAACTAGCTGAAATTCGTAATAAAGAAATTGGTTTTGTATTTCAAACTTTCAATCTATTGCCAAGAACAACCGCTTTAGACAATGTTGCTTTACCGATGATATATGCAGGATATTCAAAATCCGAACGTATGATTAGAGCGGAAGAAGTACTGAATCAAGTAGGATTAGCTGATAGAATGGACCACCAACCCAACCAACTTTCTGGAGGACAACGTCAACGTGTTGCGGTTGCCAGAGCACTGGTTAACAGGCCTTCAATTATCCTTGCAGATGAACCTACTGGAAATTTAGATAGTAAAACATCGGAAGAAATAATGAAATTATTTGGTGACATTCATAAATTAGGAAATACAGTAATTATTGTAACTCACGAGGAAGAAGTTGCGGCATATGCTCACCGAGTAATCCGTTTGCGTGATGGTTTAATTGAAAGTGACACCAATAATAAAAACAAAACGGTAGAATGAAAATTTACACTAAAACTGGAGATACAGGAACTACAGCTCTTTTTGGAGGCACAAGAGTTCCAAAAGACCACATTAGAATAGAAAGCTACGGCACTGTTGACGAATTAAATTCACATATTGGTTTACTTCGCGATCAAGAAATGGATTCCCATTACAAAGAAGTTTTGATCGAAGTTCAAGACCGATTATTTACTGTTGGTGCAATTTTAGCAACACCACCTGAAAAAGCGGTAAAAAAAAATGGTGAATTAAGATTGAAAAATCTAGGAATTGTTGAAGGTGATATTGAATTTTTAGAAAAAGAAATTGATACCATGGAGGAATTACTTCCGCCGATGACTCATTTTATTTTACCTGGAGGACATACAACAGTGTCATATTGTCACATTGCAAGATGTGTTTGCCGTCGTGCCGAACGATTAGCAGTGCATTTAAACCATAATGAAACTGTGGATGAAAATGCAATTAAGTACTTAAACCGCCTTTCTGACTACCTTTTTGTGTTGGCACGAAAGTTGAGCTACGACCTCAAAGCTGCTGAAGTTAAATGGATTCCAAGAAAGTAATTTTTAGAAAAAATCATTTAATTAAAATATTGATAACCAATTATTTACTATCAATATTTAGGTAATATTAATCACGTTCTTAACTATTTTGTAAAATAAATGGAATTTTACTTGACTTTTTAAGTAAAAAATTTATTTTTGCATAAACTAAAAATAAGTAAAAATGTATTGGACATTAGAATTAGCATCTTATTTAAGTGATGCACCATGGCCTGCTACCAAAGACGAACTTATTGACTACGCTATTAGAGCTGGTGCGCCACTTGAAGTAGTGGAGAACCTACAATCTATAGAGGATGAAGGAGAGATTTATGAATCAATGGAAGAAATTTGGCCTGATTATCCAACGGACGAAGATTATCTTTGGAACGAGGATGAATATTAAAAAAATATTAAAACCCATGAAAAGTCTCCAACGAGACTTTTTTTTTGGTTATTTTGCACACCTATTATAAATTGAAATAGAAATCATATTATGAGTTTCATAAACAGCATATTAAAAGTCTTTGTAGGAGATAAATCGCAACAAGATGTAAAGGCTTTACAGGGAAATGTAAATAAAATAAAATCGTTTGAAAGCGCTTTAGAATCATTATCAAATGATGAATTGAGAGCAAAAACAGCCTATTTTAAAGAGTTAATTAAACAAGCTCGATCTGAAAAAGATGCTAAAATTGCCACTCTAAAAGCTGAAGTTGAAACAATTGAAGATATTGACAAAAGAGAAGATTTATATTTAGAAATCGATGCTTTAGAAAAAGAAGCTTATGAGATTTCTGAAAAAACTTTAAATGATATTCTTCCTGAAGCATTTGCAGTAGTTAAAGAAACTGCAAAACGTTTTAAAGAAAATACTACTATAAAAGTTACAGCTACAGCAAAAGACAGAGAACTTTCTGCTACAAAAACCTACATTACTTTAGAAGGAGAACATGCTATTTGGTCTAATTCATGGAGTGCGGCAGGAAAGCAAATTACCTGGGATATGATTCACTATGATGTACAGTTAATTGGAGGAATGGTACTTCATGAAGGAAAAGTTGCTGAAATGCAAACGGGTGAAGGAAAAACATTGGTAGCAACCTTACCATTATACCTAAATGCTTTAACTGGAAACGGAGTGCATTTAGTAACTGTAAATGATTATTTGGCAAAAAGAGATAGTACTTGGAAAGCGCCTTTATTCGAATTCCATGGATTGACAGTTGATTGTATCGACAACCACCAACCAAATTCTGACGAGAGAAGAAAAGCCTACGAAGCCGACATTACTTATGGAACAAATAACGAATTTGGTTTCGATTATTTGAGAGATAATATGGCGCATTCACCGGCAGAATTAGTGCAAAGAAAACACAATTTTGCAATTGTAGACGAGGTCGATTCTGTATTAATTGATGACGCAAGAACCCCTTTGATTATTTCTGGTCCAGTTCCTCAAGGCGATCGGCATGAGTTTAACGAATTGAAACCAAAAATTGAAAATTTAGTTAATTTACAAAAACAAATATCAAATGGTTTTTTAACAGAAGCAAAACGGTTAATTAAGGAGGGTAATACTAAAGATGGCGGTTTTAACTTGTTACGTGCATACCGAAGTTTACCAAAAAACAAAGCATTAATAAAGTTTTTAAGTGAAGAAGGAATTAAACAATTACTTCAAAAAACTGAAAATCAATACTTACAAGACAATAAAAGGGACATGCATCTTGTGGATGAGGCCTTGTATTTTGTAATTGAAGAAAAAAACAATCAGGTTGAATTATCAAATAATGGAATTCAATTTTTATCAAAAGATACAGATAGTAACTTCTTTATTCTTCCAGATATTGGAACTGAGATTGCAGCTATTGAAAGACAAAATTTAGATAAAGATGCTGAAGCTGAAGCAAAAGAAATGTTATTTCAAGATTTTAGCATTAAAAGCGAAAGAATACACACATTAACACAATTGTTAAAAGCGTATACTTTATTTGAAAAAGATGTGGAATATGTAATCATGGACAACAAAATCATGATTGTAGATGAGCAAACGGGTCGTATAATGGATGGACGTCGTTATTCTGACGGTTTGCACCAAGCAATTGAAGCTAAAGAAAACGTAAAAATTGAAGCGGCAACTCAGACATTTGCAACAGTTACTTTACAAAATTACTTCAGAATGTATAGTAAGTTAGCCGGTATGACCGGAACTGCCGTAACCGAAGCTGGTGAACTTTGGGAAATTTATAAATTGGATGTAGTTGAAATTCCTACTAATCGTCCATTGGCAAGACACGATAGAGAAGATTTAATATATAAAACTACCCGAGAAAAATTTAATGCTGTTATTGAAGATGTAACTGAATTATCGGCTGCAGGAAGACCAGTATTGATTGGAACAACTTCGGTAGAAATTTCAGAATTATTGAGTAGAATGTTGAAAATGCGAGGAATTGCACACAATGTTTTGAATGCAAAAATGCATAAGCAAGAAGCTCAAATTGTTGAAGAAGCAGGTAAAGCTGGGGTAGTAACTATTGCTACTAATATGGCAGGTCGTGGAACCGATATTAAATTATCTGAAGAGGTAAAAGCTGCTGGAGGATTAGCAATTATCGGTACAGAACGTCACGATTCACGTCGTGTTGACCGTCAGTTAAGAGGTCGTGCTGGTCGTCAAGGGGATCCAGGAAGTTCACAATTTTATGTGTCTCTTGAAGACAACTTGATGCGATTGTTCGGTTCAGAGCGTGTTGCAAAAGTTATGGACAGAATGGGATTGAAAGAAGGCGAAGTAATCCAGCATTCTATGATGACCAAGTCTATTGAAAGAGCTCAGAAAAAAGTAGAAGAAAACAATTTTGGTGTTCGTAAGCGATTATTGGAATATGATGACGTAATGAACGCACAACGTGAAGTGGTTTACAAACGTCGTCGCCATGCACTATTTGGGGAGCGTTTGAAATTGGATATTGCTAATATGATGTATGATACTTGCGAATTAATTGTAAATAACAATAAATTGTCAAGTGATTTTAAAAATTTTGAGTTTGAATTAATTCGTTATTTCTCAATTACATCACCAGTTTCTGAAAGTGATTTCTTGAAAATGACGGAAATTGAATTGACAGGAAAAACTTACAAAGCAGCTTTAACTTATTATACTGAAAAAGCAGAAAGAAGCGCTAGAGAAGCTTATCCAATTATTAAAAATGTTTTTGAGGACAAAACGAATCATTTTGAGCGCATTGTAATTCCATTTTCTGACGGAATAAAATCATTAGAAGTAATTACTGATTTGAAACGTGCGTATGAAACTCAAGGAAAACAATTGGTAGCCGATTTTGAAAAAAATATCACGTTAGCTATTGTTGATGAAGCATGGAAAAAGCACTTGCGTAAAATGGACGAATTAAAACAATCGGTGCAATTGGCTGTTCATGAACAAAAAGATCCATTGCTAATTTACAAATTTGAAGCTTTTAATTTGTTTAGCAATATGATTAATGGAGTAAATAAAGAAGTAATTTCATTCTTATTTAAAGGTGATTTACCACAACAAAATGCACCTAGAATTCAAGAAGCTAAGGAAGTTCGTAAAAAAGAAAATTACAAAATTAGTAAAGACGAAATTGTAAGTAGTGAAAGTGCTAATCGTGAGGCGGGAGAAACACAACAACGACAAGTAACCGAAACTATAGTTCGTGAAATGCCAAAAATCAACCGAAATGATACGGTAAAAATTCAAGAGGTTGCAACGGGTAAAATCGAAGAAATGAAATTTAAAAAAGCAGAGAGTTTATTAGCTTCCGGACAATGGGTTTTAGTTAATTAATTCCATTAATCGCTATTAATTTTAATGCTCCAACGGCTTGCTACTGTTGGAGCATTTTATTTAAATATTAATCGATACCTTTACTTCAAAATCACTAATAAAATTACCATGGCAAAAAGTCAAGACGCTAAAAAAAATACCAAAAAGGAACCTTTGAAAACGGCAAAAGAAAAAAAAATAGAAAAACGCGAAAAGAAAAACAGTACTAAAAGAGATTAAGTAAGTTTCGTTTTATTTTAGATCAATATTTTTATGCCAAATACTGAAACCTATAAATTATTTTTTGACAAAGTAAGAGATAGTATTTCCGAAGGGAAATTTGCAAAATTAACATTAGCAAAAACGATTGGAAATACCCAATTAATGAATATTTATATTCGTACCAATACGGATGAAATCCAGCTTAAATTGGCATTGACTTTCAAATTCCAATCGGGTGAAGAAGTGAAAATTGTAACGATTGAAGAAGGGTTAAACGAACTAATTCCCTATTTAAACAATCCATTTTTGTCGGCAATATTATTTACAACTGATGGCGATATAATGATGAAATTAAACAAAAAAAGAGTGGCAACTATAAGTGAGCAAACTGCAACTTTCAAAAACGCCGATCCGATTTTATTGGAATATTTATCAAATAGATAGCCATTGATAAACAATTAGATAATAGATGAGGAGATAATAGACTAAAAGATGATGTAGATTTTTGTTTGCGAACCTTGCGAAAACTGTGCGCACTTTGCGGTTAATTCTTACAAATTATCGGGAAAAATCTTACCTGGATTCAAAATTCCTTTAGGATCAAAAATAGTTTTTATTCCTTTCATTAACTTTAAATGTGATTCACTAAAAGCAATATCCATATAGTTTTTTTGTACAAAACCGATTCCATGTTCGCCAGATAAAGTTCCTTTTAGGGAAACCGTTAACTCAAAAATTTCTCGAATTCCTTTGGTGACTTCAGTGTTCCAATTTTCATCAGACATGTCGCCTTTTATAATGTTAACATGTAAATTTCCATCGCCAGCATGACCGTAGCATACCGATTTAAATCCGTATTTAGATCCGATTTCCTTGATTCCAAATAGTAATTTTGGTAATTCATATCTTGGAACAACCGTATCTTCTTCTTTATAAATAGAATTTGATTTAACAGCTTCAGCAACGCTACGACGCATTTTCCAAAGTAAGTTTTTTTGAATTTCGGTATCTGCAAATAGCACTTCATCAATATTAAATTGCTCTACTACTTCCATAATTTTTTCTGCTTCTTGAAAAAGAATATCAGGATAATTTCCATCTACTTCAATAAGTAAGTGTGCTTGTACTTGGTCGTTCACTTTTACGTTTAAATCAGGGACAAATTTCAAAGTCCAATCAATGGCATCACGTTCCATAAATTCTAGAGCACTAGGGGTAATTCCTGCTCTAAATATGGCAGAAACAGCTTCACATGCTTGGTGTGCGTCATAAAAAGGAACCAACATTAATATGGTATGGTTCACTTTTGGGATTAATTTCATGACAATTTTGGTAATAATACCGAGTGTTCCTTCACTACCAACCATTAATTGCGTGAAATTATATCCAGTTGAGTTTTTCAAAGTGTTGGCGCCAGTCCAAATTATATCGCCATTTGCAAGGACAACTTCTAGATTTAAAACATAATCTTTGGTAACTCCATATTTTACTGCACGCGCACCACCCGCATTTTCGGCAACGTTGCCTCCTATCCAACAACTTCCTAAACTACTTGGATCTGGCGGATAAAACAGGTTTTTTTCGGAAACTGCTTCTCTCAAAACTTGAGTAATAACTGCAGGTTCAACAACGACTTGGAGATTTTTTTCATCGATGTTAATTATTTTATTGAAACGCTCCATCGACAATCCGATACCTTGATGAACCGATAAAGCGCCGCCACTCAAACCCGTTCTTGCGCCGATTGCGGTAACTGGAATACCATGAAGATTTGCAATTTTCAAAATCTCGGAAACTTCCTGAGGATTTCCTGGTTTTAAAACTACTGAGGGAGGAAAAACAAAAGCTTCGGTTTCGTCTTTACCGTAATGATTACGCGTTTCTTGATCGGTAAAAACATTGGAATCACCTAGGATTTCGTTAAATATCGATAGTATTTCTGGAGTGATGTTCATAAAATAATTTGAATTGTAAATGTAAAAAATATATTAAAAATAAATGATATTTTAATTCTAAAAAGTGATTTGAATGAGGAACCCTAGCCCCGATGGAAGGGAAAATCCCTCGCTTTTTAGGGAGGATTTAGAATGACAGCGGGAAATAGCTCCAAAAAAAAAGTTAAAAAGTAAAATAGTTAACAATTGTTAACAAATTTGATTTCTAATAACCATAAATAATTGTATTTTTACGTTCAAAATATAAAAATATAAATGGGTAAAGTCATTGCTATTGCCAATCAAAAAGGGGGTGTTGGAAAAACAACAACATCCATAAATTTAGCAGCCTCATTAGGTGTATTAGAAAAAAAAGTACTTTTGATAGATGCTGATCCTCAGGCAAATTCCAGTTCGGGTTTAGGAATTGACGTGGAGAATGTGACTATTGGAACTTATCAAATTTTGGAGCACAGCAATAAAGCGGAGGAAGGAATTGTAACGAGTACAGCTCCGAATGTTGACGTGATTCCCGCACATATTGACCTTGTAGCCATCGAGATTGAATTGGTTGATAAGGAAAATAGAGAATATATGTTGAAACAAGCTTTGGAAAGCATCAAGGATAAATACGATTATATTTTGATTGATTGCGCACCATCGTTGGGACTTTTGACTTTGAATGCTTTAACCGCTGCTGATTCGGTAATTATTCCGATTCAGTGTGAGTATTTTGCTTTGGAAGGATTAGGAAAATTATTGAATACTATAAAAAGTGTTCAAAAAATTCACAATTCGAATTTGGATATTGAGGGCTTGCTATTAACTATGTTTGATTCTCGTTTACGATTATCAAATCAGGTGGTAGAAGAAGTTCAAAAGCATTTTAACGACATGGTTTTTGAGACCATTATTCAACGAAATGTAAAGTTGAGTGAGGCTCCAAGTTATGGAGAAAGTATTATAAATTATGACGCAACCAGTAAAGGGGCGAATAATTATTTGCGATTAGCAGAAGAAATTATTAAGAAAAATAGTAATTAATTTATGGCACAAGCAATAAAGAAACAAGCATTAGGAAGAGGATTATCGGCATTATTGAAAGATCCAGAAAATGACATAAAATCGGTTTCAGATAAGAATGCAGATAAGGTGGTGGGCAATATTGTCGAGCTAGAAATTGACGCTATTGAGATTAATCCATTTCAACCAAGAAGTAATTTTAATGAAGAATCATTATTAGAATTATCGACCTCAATCAAAGAGTTGGGCGTAATTCAGCCAATTACTGTTCGAAAAACAGACTTTAATAAATACCAACTAATTTCTGGTGAGCGTCGATTGCGTGCTTCAAAACTAGCTGGATTGAATGTAGTTCCAGCTTACATCAGAATTGCCAATGATAATGAATCGTTGACAATGGCTTTGGTGGAAAACATACAAAGACACGATTTAGATCCTATAGAAATTGCGTTGTCCTACCAAAGGTTGATTGACGAAATTCAATTGACACAAGAGCAAATGAGCGAGCGTGTTGGTAAAAAGCGTTCTACAATTGCAAATTACCTACGCTTATTAAAACTTGATCCTATTATTCAAACAGGAATTCGAGATGGCTTTATCTCCATGGGACATGGTCGTGCGATAATAAATATTGAAAATCAAGATGTTCAAACAAGCATTTACCAAAAAATTGTTAGTCAAAATTTATCTGTAAGAGAAACCGAAACTTTGGTAAAAAATTACCAAGATAGTTTGAAACCTAAATCGGAATCTAAGGTAAAAAAAACGAATTTTGTTATTCCTGTTGAAGCTAATAAAGTTATTACCGATTATTTTGGTGCAAAAGTTGAAGTAAAAGTTGCAGCTAATGGTAAAGGTAAAATCTCCATTCCGTTTCATTCTGAGGAGGATTTCAACAGAATTATCAAACTAATTAAAGGATAGTGCAAAGAATTTATTTCATATTTCTTTTGGGAATTATATTGGGAACTTTTCCCAATTTCTCACAAGAAAAAAAGGTTACATTTATGGTAGCCAAAGACACTATGAAATATAAAGAAATTAACCCTTTATCCCCTGCAAAAGCGGCTTTTTATTCAGCGGTTATTCCAGGTCTAGGACAAGCTTACAATAAAAAATATTGGAAAATTCCTTTGGTTTATGGAGGAATTGGGGCTGGATTGTATTATTACAATTTCAACAATAATAAATATAACAGTTATCGTGATGCTTACAAAAGACGTTTGGCTGGATATCGAGATGACAATTATCAATATTTAGATGATTCTCGTTTAATTACAGCTCAACAATTTTATCAAAGAAACAGAGATTTATCTTTATTTGTAGCTGTAGTTTTTTATGCTTTAAATATTGTAGATGCTAATATTGATGCGCATTTAATGCAATTTAATGTAAATGACAAATTATCGTTTCGTCCTGAAATTTACAGTGATGAAATTACTTACCAACAAAATTTAGGTTTGACTTTAAACTTCCACTTTTAATGAAAATTGCACTTTTAGGTTACGGAAAAATGGGGCAAGTTATTGAGAAAATAGCATTGCTAAGAGGACATGAAATTGTAGTTAGAAAATCTATTGGAGATTCCTTTGACGGATTAGAAAATGCAACAGTTGCAATCGAGTTTAGTGCTCCTGATGCAGCTGTTGAAAATATTTCTGCAGCTTTAAATCTTGGAATTCCTGTAATTTCAGGAACTACGGGTTGGTTACACGATTACGACAAAATGGTTCAGCTTTGTAATGAAAAAAACAGTGCATTTATAAGTAGTTCAAATTTTAGTTTAGGAGTAAATATTTTCTTTGAATTAAATGCTTACTTGGCAAAAATTATGTCAAAATTTGAAGATTATAAAGTTGGAATTGAAGAAATTCACCACACTCAAAAATTAGATGCACCAAGTGGAACAGCGATTTCATTAGCAAAAGGTGTAATTGAAAATAGCGATTATAACAGTTGGACTTTAGAAAATCCGAAATCGGATGATATTTTGATTGATGCAAAGAGAATAGAAAACGTACCAGGAACGCACACTGTGTCTTATAATTCCAATGTTGACTTAATTGAAATTAAACATTTAGCTCACAACAGAGAGGGATTTGCGCTTGGTGCAGTAATCGCCGCTGAATGGATTGTTGGTAAACATGGTGTATACACTATGAAAGATGTTTTAGAAATTATATAAGATTTAAGTTAAAAAAATAATAAGAAAAACAAATAAATAAAAAATTAATAAGATTTTTGTCTTTCAATTGAAACCTAAAATTTAAAATCTAAATAATATATGACACTAATTCAATGGTTTATATTCTTCTTAATTATTCAAGCAGTTCACTTTTTAGGAACTTGGAAATTATATGAAGCAGCGGGTAGAAAAAAATGGGAAGCTGCAATTCCAGTTTATAATGCTGTAGTTTTAATGAAAATAATTAATCGTTCGCCATGGTGGACCCTTTTATTATTTGTGCCAGTAGTCAATTTGATTATGATTCCAGTTGTTTGGGTTGAAACTTTGAGAAGTTTTGGTAAAAACTCCACTATAGATACTATTTTAGGGATATTCACATTTGGATTTTATATTTATTATTTAAACTATTCACAAAAGTTAGTCTACATTGAAAACAGAAGTCTAGAACCTTCAACCAAAACTGCAGATACAATTGGTTCGTTACTTTACGCCATAGTTGTAGCGACTTTAGTTCACACTTATGTGATGCAACCTTATACCATTCCAACCTCCTCGTTAGAAAAATCATTGTTGGTTGGCGACTTTTTATTTGTGAGTAAATTTCATTATGGGGCAAGAACACCTATAACGCCAATTGCAGCTCCAATGGTTCATGATACTTTACCACTTTTAAATGTAAAATCCTATTTGAAATTTCCTCAGTTACCATATTTTCGATTTTTTGCAATGCAAGAAGTAAATAGAACTGATATTGTGGTATTCAACTGGCCAGCTGATACATTATATAATATGTATAAAAATGCAGATAAAAGATACGACAAACCTATTGATAAAAAGACTAATTATGTGAAACGTTGCGTTGGGATACCTGGCGATAGTTTGTCAATAAAGGATGGTATTGTTTATGTGAATGGCAAGATTCTTCCAATGCCAGAAAGATCAAGACCTCAATATTCATATACCGTTACAACCGACGGGACAGGTTTTGACCCTACTTATCTTTCAAAAGAGTTGAATATTACCGATGGTGTTTATCAAAGTACACAAAACGAGTTCTACTTTAGAGCTTTAACTGAAGAATCTTCAAATAGATTACGTCAAAATCCGATTGTAAAAAGTGTTGTTCGTAATGTTTCACATCAGCCAGAAGCGGCGATTTTTCCATACAATACAAAATGGAATTTAGATAATTTTGGACCTGTTTACATCCCTAAAAAAGGAGTTACTGTTGCTTTAAATGCTCAAACTTTACCATTCTATAAAAAGATAATTAGCGAATATGAAAAGAATGAGTTGAAAGTAAACGGAAATGAAATCAGAATTAATGGCAAAATTTCTACTAATTATACCTTTAAACAAAATTATTATTGGATGATGGGAGACAATCGTCATAATTCACTTGATGCAAGATATTTTGGATATACTCCTGAAGATCATATTGTTGGAAAACCAGTTTTCATTTGGATGAGTTTAGATCCAAATGGCAAAGGTTTAAATAAAATTCGTTGGGATAGAATGTTTACTACCGTTAGCGGAGATGGAGAACCTCAGTCATATTTTAAATATTTCTTATTTGCTTTAATAACCTATTTTGGAATAAGTTTCTTTGTAAGAAAAAGAAAAGAAAATAAGAGTTAAATGTCCTATTTATTACTTCCAACTTATTTTCCATCAATTAGTAATTTTTCGGCTATAGTCAAAGCTGCTACTTTGGTTTTTGAAGTAGAAGATAATTTTCAAAAGCAAACGAATCGAAATAGAACCTACATTTACAGTCCAAATGGGATTCAAATGCTCAACATCCCAATTAAACATACTAAGGAAAAGCACCAAAAAACTAAAGAGGTAAAACTAGAAACGGCATTCGATTGGCAAAAGCAACATTTTAAATCTCTTGAAGCTGCTTACAGAACTTCCCCTTTTTTTGAATATTTCGAAGATACATTACTTCCTATTTTTACTAAAAAACACACTTTTCTAATGGATTTAAATTTTGAAACCATTGAAATAGTTTCAAAATGCTTGAATATGAAGTTAGAATATGAAAAAACAACTGAATATTTTCATGAAGTATCCGATAGTTTAGATTTTCGTTATCTTGCTAATGGCAAAAAAGATGTTACCAATTTATCTCCATACAACCAAGTTTTTGCTGAAAAACACGGTTTTATAAATAATTTAAGTGTGTTGGATTTATTATTTAATGAGGGAAGATTTGCTTTAGATTATTTAAAAGAACAAAAGCTATAATTAATCCATTTCCAATCGACTTAAAATGGGACTGTGGTCAGAGTTTATAAATTCTGGAAAACTCGTGAAATTTTTAACTTTCATCACCTTATCGGCAAAAATATAATCGATACGTGCAGGATAATATTTGAAATTATAGGTTTGCCCAAATCCTGAACCACCTTCTTCAAAACAGTCATTTAAAGATCCTTTAATACTTCTATAAACGTAAGAATAGGCACTATTATTCATATCTCCACAAATGATAATTGGGTACTCACAATTCTTTTGGTGATTCATCAAAATCTCGGCTTGTTGCTGTTGTTTTTTAAATGCTTTACTGATTCTATTAATCAATAATTGAGATTTATCTTGGTTAATTCCATCTATATTTTCGGATATTTCATTTACGTCTGGGGAAATCTTAATAGACTGTAAGTGCATATTATAAACTCTTATAATGTCTTTCCCTTTCTTAATATCCGCAAAAATTGCGTTATTATTAGAGTTAGGAAAAACTAAATTTCCTTCATCAATAATTGGATATTTAGAAAAAATAGCTTGGCCCGTTTTAATCTTTTCCCCTTGCATAAATATATATTGGTAAGGATATATTTTCAAATCTAATTTGGCAGCAGTAGAAAACTCTTGAATACAAAGAATATCTGGATTTTGTTCGTTAATAAAATTAAGAATTTCATCAGGAACATTGTCATCATTAAGCCATTTAAATAAATTAAACAAACGAACATTATAACTCATTACCACAAAATCTTTGTCTGATTTAGGCAAGTCGGTTGAAGCAAATTTGTAGAATTTATTTATAAATGTTATTCCCAATAATAATACAATTGCAGGTAAAAGTATTTGTTTTTTTAATTGGATTCCCCAATAAATAAAGAAAAGTCCGTTTAAAATTAAAAATAACGGAAGTATTAATGTTAGTGCTGATAAAATCGGGAATAACTTTGGAGCTAAAAAAGGTAAAACATAAGCAATGAATGTTAATACAGCCAAAACTATATTAACAACAAACATTATTTTATTTATCCAAGAAAGCTTATTCATTAAAATAAATCCTATAGTTTACCTGCCTTAAACAAAAATTCTTTTTCTTCTGATGACAAACTTTCATATCCAGATTGACTAATTTTATCAAGTATATCATCAATTTGTTGCTGCGCTTTATTCTTAGTTACTATTTTAGAAACTCTTTTTTCAGCTGCAGCTTTATAAGTTCTGTGTACTTTTTTAAATGGTTTCGATTTTCTGCTTCCAAATATAGATAATAATGCATCTATTATAAAAGTGAACCAATTGCAAATATCGATACCATTTTTTAATAATTTAATATAAAAATAACCAAAAAAAGCACCACCTATGTGTGCCAAATGACCTCCGGTGTTGTCTTTAGGTAGTTGAAATAAATCTATAACAATTAGAACTAAAGCAATATGCCATAATTTAACATTACCAAAAAGCAATAAACGAATATTCATTAATGGTGAATACGAAACCGTTGCAAATAATATTGCCATAACAGAGGCTGAAGCACCAACCAAAGCCGTGTTCACATTTGCTAAAGCAGGAAAAAACATGTAACTAAGAAGAAATACTATTCCCGCAAATAGTGAACCTACAAAATACAAACTCAATAATTGCTTTTGGTTGAAAAAAATCAGAAATAATCTACCAGCAAAATTCAGCATAATTAAATTAAACAGAATATGTAAAATAGAAGAATGACAAAATTCATAGGTAAGTATCGACCAAGGTTTCAATAGCAAATCATTGGGATTAGAGGATAAACTAACTAGATTTAAATAGTCAATATTGATATTAAATAGAGGTAAAATTCCGAATACAATACTTGGAATAGCAAAAAAAGTGATGTTCCAAAAAATTAATTTTGTTAGTACATCCCCAATTTTAAATTGCAATTTTAAATCTTCAAGCATACTCATTTAATAAAGTACTAATTCCAACGATTGGCATTAAATTGATTTTTTTTCCAATACCAAACCATAATTAACCCAAATAAAGCGCCTCCAACGTGAGCAAAGTGGGCAATTCCTCCACCAAAAACTGAAAAACCTGTAACTCCTGAAAATAAATCTAATCCAACAATTACAGGAACAAAATACTTTGCTTTTATTGGAATTGGGATAAACATTAAAGCTAATTCAGCGTTTGGAAACATAAATGCAAACGCAACCAAGACTCCATAAATTGCTCCTGAAGCACCCACTGCAGGAGTCACAAATGCCGATATAAAATTATCAAAATTTGATTTAGAAATAAGTTCAATCCATCTTGAATCGTATTTTCCCTCTCCCAAAATATTTAATATTTCCGATTCAGGAATACCATTTAGAACCAATCTATTCAATCCTTCATGGAAAAAATAATAGTTTGAAATTATGTGAACCAAAGCAGCTCCTAGTCCACATGAAATATAAAAAAATAAGAATTTTTTTGAACCCCAAATTTGTTCCAAGGCAGAACCAAAAGAAAATAAAGCAAACATATTAAAGAAAATATGCATCAAATTTCCATGCATAAACATATGTGTTAATGGCTGCCAATAATTAAAATCTGGATTTTCCGGGTAATACAATGACAAGTAATTATAGGCAACATCACCTAGAAATTGGGTTCCTATATAAAACAATATATTAATTATAATTAATTGCTTAACTACTTCTGTTACATTTCTCATAAAGTGAATTTTTTATCAATATCTTCCACACGCATCGTTATGAAAGTTGGTTTTTGAAACGGCGAAACATTGGGCTCTTTGCAAGCAAAAAGACCATTTACGAGATTTTCTTGTTCTTTTTCTGTCAGATAAGCTCCAGTTTTAACTGCTAAACTCTTTGCCATTGACTTTGCGATACTATCATTTTGACTAAAACTAGAATCAGGAATTCCATCACTTAAATCAGTTAATAAATGTTCTAAAACACTTGAAACTTCACTCTCCGTAACATTTATAGGTAAACCCGTAATAACCAAATGATCTTCATTACTTGTATCAAAAACAAAACCTGTATTAACTAATGAAAGTTGCAATTCAGAAATTAATTTCATCTCCCCTTTAGAGAAAAATAAATTAAGAGGAAATAATAACTGTTGGCTCGAAGCTTGATTAACAGTCATATTCATTAAAAATTGCTCATATAATATCCTTTGATGGGCCCGATTCTGATCAATAATTACCATACCGGATTTTATGGGATTTACTATGTATTTTTTATGAATTTGATACATCCTATTTGTCGCCGACTCAATTTCATTTTCATTAAATAGTGATCCAGTAACCTGATCACTTTCAAATTCTACATTGCTGATTTCTTCGGTATCTTGCTTTAAACCAACATACAAACTCTCCCAATTAGCAGTTTTTTCCGGCTTTCGAATAGACGTAAAATGCTTATTGGGTGTATCATCTGAAAAAGGGTTAAAATTACCATCTATTTGAATTGTGGGAGTTGTTGCCTCTTGATCTTTATAACTATAGGGGGTATCTAAATTAGAATCTCTATCAAAATCTAAAACTGGAGCAACATTAAATTGACCCAAACTGTGTTTAATTGCAGATCTTAGTATTGCATAAAGAGCATGTTCATCATCAAATTTTACTTCAGTTTTCGTAGGGTGAATATTGATATCAATGGTATTTGGTGGAACATTTAGAAATAAGTAATAACTCGGTTGGTTACCATCTTTAAGCAAACCCTCGTAAGCTGCCATCACTGCGTGGTGCAAATATCCACTTTTTATAAAGCGATCGTTAACAAAGAAGAATTGTTCTCCCCTATTTTTTTTTGCAAATTCTGGCTTACTCACAAATCCCTGAATGGTTACAATTTCAGTTTCTTCTTTAACAGGAACGAGTTTTTCATTAGTTTTACCAGAAAAAATATTTACAATTCGTTGTCTATAATTTGATTGAGGTAAATTGAACAATTCACTACCGTTGTGAAAATAAGTAAAATGAATATTTGGGTGTGCCAATGCCACTCTTTGAAATTCATCAATAATATGTCGGTGTTCTACCGTTTCCGATTTCAAAAAATTACGTCGTGCGGGAATATTAAAAAATAAATTCTTTACTGAAAAAGAAGTCCCTTTTGGCAAAACAGCCACATCTTGTGAAACAAATTTACTTCCTTCAATAACAATATGAGTCCCTAATTCTTCATACTCCTGCTTTGTTTTCATTTCTACGTGAGCAATCGCTGCAATAGAAGCTAGAGCTTCACCACGAAATCCTTTGGTGTGCAATGAAAATAAATCTTCGGCTTGACGAATTTTAGAAGTTGCATGTCTTTCAAAACACAAACGAGCATCAGTAACACTCATTCCTTGTCCGTTATCAATGACTTGAACTAGCGATTTTCCGGCGTCTTTGATAATCAATTTAATATCGGAAGCTTTAGCATCTACAGCATTTTCAAGTAATTCTTTGACTACCGAAGCGGGTCTTTGAACAACTTCTCCTGCCGCAATTTGATTGGCAACATGATCCGGAAGCAATTGAATTATACTCGACATTAAAATTAATTGTTGTTAAGGGTTAATCCTGAATGCACAAATTTAACTAATTTCTACTGGCTTTCATACCAAAATTAAAAAAATAAAACCTCCAAAAAAAAAGAGGTTTTTGTTAAATTGTTTTAAATTTTACAATATTTACTTTGAAAAAGCTTGTCTTCTTAAATGAGCCATTTTTATGGCCGCAATTGCTGCTTCGGTTCCTTTATTTCCAAGAATTCCTCCACTTCTATCGATAGACTGTTGCTCGTTATTATCGGTCAACAAACAAAAAATTACAGGAACATCATATTGAATATTGAGATCTTTAACTCCCTGTGTTACGCCTTCGCAAACAAATTCAAAGTGCATCGTTTCGCCTTTAATTACACAACCAATTACAATGATGGCATCTAGTTTGTTCGTTTCAATCATTTTTTTAGCTCCATAAACCAACTCGAAACTTCCAGGAACATCCCAACGAATAATGTTATCCTTAAGGGCACCACAATCTAATAAAGCAGCTTCAGCGCCAGTAAATAGTCCTTGAGTTATTGAAGGATTCCATTCAGAAACAACAATCCCAAACCGAAAATTTTTCGCGCTTGGGATTGTGTTCTTATCATAATTTGATAAATTTTTATTAGCAGTAGCCATCTGATGTTAGATTTTAGAATCCGAATTCTGAAATCAGAAATCTAAAATTCTTATTGTGATAAACCAATTAAAGCATCAATATTTGAAGCTTCTGGAGAGGCTTCGTATTTTTCTTTAATTTCAGTAAAATATTTTAAAGCATCTGTTTTGTTGTTTAATCCTAAAGCAGTTTGTCCAGCTTTTAAAAGAAAACGTGGTGTTGTAAATTCGTTTTTATTGTTTTCTGATGCTTTTACATAAAATTCTAGGGCTTGTTTTGGTTGATTTTTTTGAGCATGAGCATCTCCAATAGCACCAATTGCAAGTGTGCTTAAAACCATATCATCCGATTTAAATTTCTCTAAATAGGAAATTGCTTCATCATATTTACCTGTATTTAAATAAGCCATACCAGCATAATAATTAGCTAAATTACCAGCATCTGTTCCTTCATATTTAGATGAAATATCAATAAAACCAAATTTACCTTCTGAACCTTTTAAAGCTAAATTATATAAAGAGTCGCTTTTAGTTCCTTCCGTTGCTTTTTGAAAATTTTGTTGTGCTAAGAACATTTCACTTGCTGCATTTTCTTCTTTGGGTTCAGACACAAATTTTTGAAATAGGACGTAGCTTAAAGTAACCAATGTAATCGCTACAACAATTCCAAATATTACCTTTTGATTTTTTGCAACAAATTCTTCAGTTTTAGATGCAGTTTGATCTAGTGAATTAAATATTCCAGCAGTAGTGCTGTCTTTTTCATCAATAGTTATATTTTCAGCTTTGGAATCCTTTTCAACTTTCTCTTTTGGGGTTTTATAGCCTCTTTTATTGTACGTTGCCATTATTAATTAAATTAGTGAGTGGCAAAAATAAAATTTTTATTCAAACTCTCATAAAAAAATGAGTTTAAATTCAATTTAAAGTAACATTTTCTTTATAAATTGTTGCATTTAATCAAAATATAAAAATAATTAAATTCAAATTGGTAAAAATGAGGTAGTATGGATAATTTTCAATAATTTGCACCAAAATAAAAAAATAGAAAAATATAATATTTAGAAGACTACCCTTTTTCCAGAATGTATCTTAAAAAAATATCATTATTAAATTATAAAAATTTTTCGGAAGCCAAATTCGATTTTGACAACAAAATAAATTGTTTTGTAGGCAAAAATGGTATAGGTAAAACGAACGTTTTAGATGCGATCTTTCATTTGTCTAACGGTAAGAGTTATTTTAATCCATTAGCTGTTCAAAATATAAAACATGGGGAGGATTTTTTTGTAATCGAAGGAGAATTTGAAATAAATGAAAGAAACGAAACTGTAATTTGTAGTTTAAAAAAAGGGCAGAAAAAAATTCTAAAACGAAACGGTAAACAATATGAAAAATTTTCAGAACATATTGGTTTTATTCCTTTAGTAATAATATCTCCTGCAGACAGAGATTTAATTGTAGAAGGAAGTGAAACTAGAAGAAAATTTATTGACACAGTCATTTCTCAATTGGATTCTACCTATTTAAATCACTTAATTCAATACCAAAAAACACTTAGTCAGCGAAATGCTTTATTGAAATATTTTGCCTTAAATCAGGTTTTTGAAACAGATACTTTATCAATTTACAATCAGCAAATGGATGAATTAGGTAAATTAATTTTTCAAAAAAGAAGAGAATTTTTAGCCGATTTCGTTCCCATTTTCAACAAACACCATCAAACGATTACAGGTTCTGCTGAAACGGTTCAATTGGTCTATGAAAGTCAATTATTTGAGAAAGATTTGTTACAACTATTGAATGAAAACATCAATAAAGATAGGGTTTTGCAATATACAAGTGCCGGAATTCATAAAGACGATTTGTCATTTGAAATTGATCATTATCCCATAAAAAAATTCGGATCACAAGGACAACAAAAGTCATTTTTAATCGCTTTAAAATTGGCACAATTTGAATTTGTAAAAAAGAAATCAGGTGAGAATCCTATTTTACTATTCGATGATATCTTCGATAAATTAGACGAAACTCGTGTTGGAAAAATAATCGAAATGGTCAATAATTCTGATTTTGGACAACTTTTTATATCAGATACTCATTCAGAACGAACAGAAGTTATAATAAAATCAACACACCAGAGTTATAAAATATTTAACTTATAATTATTGGAAAAACCACAATTATACATTTTCTTTAATATAATTAAAATTACTGTTATGAAAAATACCTTAATCAATTTACTTTTTATAGGATTCTTATTCGCTAGTTGCAACGGACAAACGAATGGTAAATATGAATCTATAGCAGCAGTGAATTTTGCTGAAAAAATTAAAACTACCCCACAAGCGGTAATTATAGATGTTCGCTCACCTGAAGAATTTGCTGGTCAACATATCAATAATTCGATTAACATCGACTGGAACGGAGATAATTTTGATGGAAAAATTAGAAAATACGATAAGTCAAAACCAATTTTCGTATATTGTATGAGTGGTGGAAGAAGTAAAAAAGCAGCTGAAAAATTAGCAGAATTGGGCTATACCAAAATTTATGAATTACAGGGTGGAATCATGAAGTGGAATGCTGCTGGACTGACTGTTCCGAGTGGTAAAATCATTGGAATGTCTACTCAAGAATACAACGAACTTCTAAATACAGATAAAATTGTACTTATTGATTTTTATGCAGAATGGTGTGCTCCTTGTAAGAAAATGACGCCTTTTTTAATCAAAATGCAAAAAAAAATGGCAGACAAAGTGACCATTGTAAGATTAAACGCTGATGAAAATAAAACGCTTGTTTCTCAATTAAAAATTGATGTCCTTCCAACGTTATTTATATACAAAGACAATAAAATTTTATGGAAACATTCAGGTTTTATTAGTGAAGAAGATTTGACAAAACAATTACAATAAATCATGCTTTCAAATAAATCATTACAATTTCTTGAAGATTTAAAATCCAATAACAATAGAGATTGGTTTTTGAACAACAAAAAACGTTACGAGGAATATAAAAAAGAATACCAATCATTAATTCATAGTTTTTTAGAAATTTTGAAACCACAAGATGCAAGTTTGGAACTATTAGAAGTGAAGAACTGCACATTTAGAATCAATCGAGACATACGTTTTTCAAAAAATAAAGATCCCTATAAAACCCACATGGGAATTTGGATGAATACGAATCATGGAAATAATAATGGCCCAGGTTACTACATTCATATTGAAAAAGGAAATTGTTTTTTTGCTGGCGGAATGTACGGCCCAGAAAATGACGATTTAAGAAAAATCCGAAAAGAAATCGCCTTCTTTTATGAAGATTTAGAGTCAATTTTAGCGAATCCAAAATTCAAAAAAGTATATTCAGGTTTGAATATTACCGAAACCAATTCCCTGAAAAACGGACCTAAAGAATTTGAAAAAGACCATCCAGCAATTGAATTTTTAAAACTTAAAAGTTTCGTTTCTATTCATAAATTTGATGATTCTGAAGTAACAAAACCTACTTTTGTAAAGGATACCGCAGCTAAATTGATTCTTTTGAAGCCGTTTTTAGAGTTTTTAAATCGTGGATTATTTACAGAATAAAATAATAATTTTAATTGCTTTAAAGTACCTTTGCAATATGATAATTATATAAAAATGGAAATTAAATATCATTTTTCTTTAAAAAACTATAATACTTTTGGAATTGAAGCCAATGCAAAAGAATTTGTTGCAGTTCATTCGATTGAGGAACTAGAAACAGTTTTAGCTGAAAATATATCAAAAAGGAAGTTTATTTTAGGAGGTGGAAGCAACATGCTTTTAACAAAAGATATTGATGCATTGGTAATCCATATTGATTTAAAAGGAAAAAAAATAGTTGAGGAAAATGACGATTTCGTTTGGGTAGAAAGTCAAGCAGGTGAAAATTGGCATGAGTTTGTAATGTGGACTATCGACAATGATTTTGGAGGACTCGAAAACATGTCCTTGATTCCAGGAAATGTAGGCACAACACCAGTTCAAAATATCGGAGCTTATGGAACTGAAATTAAAGATACCTTCGTTTCTTGTTCAGCAATGAAAATTGATACAATGGAAATGAGGAGTTTCAGGAATTCTGAATGTAATTTTGGTTACCGCGAAAGTATTTTCAAGAATGAAATTAAAGACCAATATATAATCACTTCAGTAATTTTCAAATTGACCAAACGAAATCATAAAATTAATATTTCCTATGGTGATATCACTCGGGAACTAGACAAATTAAACAATAAAACCCCTACCCTTAAAGACGTAAGTAATGCAGTAATAACGATTCGTCAAAGCAAATTACCGGATCCAAAAGTATTAGGCAATAGCGGAAGTTTCTTTAAAAATCCAATTCTATTAAAATCAGAATTCAATAAAATTCATA
The DNA here is from genome assembly GCA_009926065.1 of Flavobacteriaceae bacterium. Taxonomy (GTDB): domain Bacteria; phylum Bacteroidota; class Bacteroidia; order Flavobacteriales; family Flavobacteriaceae; genus Flavobacterium. The sequence goes on along the minus strand of RFPP01000002.1, from coordinate 10,573 downwards.
AAAAATTTCCTGAAATGAAATATTATGAAATATCTGAAACAGAAGTAAAAGTACCTGCTGGATGGTTAATTGAACAAGCTGGATTTAAAGGGTTACGATTTGGCGATGCTGGAATTCATAAAAATCAAGCTTTAGTTCTAGTGAATTATGGCAATGCCACCGGTCAGGAAATATTAAATGTATCTAAAGATATTCAAGAAACTATTTTTAAAAAATTTGGAATCCACATTGAAGCTGAGGTTAACATTATCTAAATTAAAATTATTCGATTTTTTTTATTTTAAATGCTAAATCGGTGTTTGAAAATCCTATTTGAATTCATACCTTTGCAGACATCTAAAGAAGAAAGAAAATTGATATGTTAATTATTATTTTTTACGTTTTTATCGCTGTAGTTGCAATCCAATTTTTATACTATATTGGCGTTTTTACTAAATTTTCTTTTGCAAAAAATCAAAAAATAACTCCAAAAAGAATTCCAATTTCTGTAATCGTTTGTGCTAAAAATGAAGAGGAAAATGTGGTTAAGTTCATTCCTTTATTGGCTGAACAAAATTACCCTGATTTTGAAATTATCTTAATTGACGATGCTTCAAGCGATGCTACACTAGATATTTTTGAAGAATTTGAAAAACAATATTCAAATGTAAAATTAGTCAAGGTGGTTAATAACGAAGCATTTTGGGGCAACAAAAAGTTCGCTTTAACATTGGGAATAAAAGCAGCAACTAAAGACTATTTGCTTTTCACAGATGCCGATTGTTACCCAACTTCAAAAGATTGGATCACCTCGATGAGTTCGCAGTTTACATTGCACAAAACCTTTGTTTTAGGTTACGGCGGATATGAAAAAGTTAAAGGTTCCTTTTTAAATAAAATAATACGTTTCGATTCATTACTTAATGCAACACAATATTTTTCTTGGGCAAAAATCGGCCGTCCTTATATGGGTGTTGGAAGAAATTTAGCTTATAAAAAAGACGAGTTTTTTAAAGTAAATGGTTTTATTGATCACATGAAAATCCGCTCTGGTGACGACGATTTATTCGTTAATCAAGCTAGTAAAGGCAGTAACACATCGTGTTGCTATGCCGCTGATAGTTTTACTTATTGTGAACCAAAAACAAATTATGCCGATTGGAAAGCTTTAAAACAACGTCATGTTGCGACAGCTTCTTTCTACAAACCGTTTGACAGAATTCAACTTTCGGTATTTTTTATATCGCAAATTTTGTTTTTTATTGTTCCAATAGTACTTCTAGTTTTTCAATACCAATGGATAATTGTATTGAGTTTAATCGGTTTTAGATACTTGTTTACTTGGATTGTTCTAGGATTTTCAGCAGGGAAGTTAAAGGAAAAAGATGTAATGTATTGGTATCCAATTATTGAGATTGCATTTTTATTCACTCAAATGAATATATTTGTATCCAACAGTTTCTCAAAACCAGTACATTGGAAATAAATAACACCATTGAAAAAGCAAAATTAGGCGATCAAGTTGCCTTCACTTTTCTGTTGGATTTTTATTGGAATGAAGTCTACGGATTTATGCTTAAGCGAACCGAAAACGAGACTGACGCTGAAGATATAACCATTGAAACCTTCTCAAAAGCATTTGATAAAATAGCAACCTACAACTCTGAATTCCAATTTAATACTTGGTTAATTGCTATTGCAAAAAATGTCCACATTGATATTTTACGAAAGAAAAAAGCATCGTTTTTTATTGAAATTACCGATGATGAAGATTATCGTGCTTATAATGTAGCTGATTCAACTCCTTCTGCTGAAGATAAATTGATTACCGAACAAAATTTATCTCAATTGTTACAATATATTAAAGAATTAAAACCGCATTATCAGGAAGTAATTCAGTTGCGTTATTTTCAAGAATTAAGTTACCAAGAAATTGCAAATCAACTAAATGAGCCATTAAGCAACGTAAAAATAAAAATTCTTAGAGCTAAAAAATTACTTGCAGAAATTATCCAAACTAAAGGATAAATTTATAATTAAACCGTATACGTTTTTGCATAAATTTACAATTAAATAAATTATCAACTAATCTACTTTCCGTATATTTGCACCATAAAATCCCGATTATGGAATCTGTTATAGAAAATGTACTTCCTACAGGAAAACCAAAATGGCTAAAAGTAAAATTACCAATTGGTCAAAAATATACCGAACTTCGAGGTTTAGTTGATAAATACAAACTAAACACCATTTGCACTTCAGGTAGTTGTCCAAATATGGGTGAATGCTGGGGCGAAGGAACGGCAACTTTTATGATTCTTGGAAATATTTGTACGCGCTCCTGTGGATTTTGTGGGGTTAAAACAGGTAGACCAGAAACAGTAGATTGGGATGAACCTGAAAAAGTTGCCCGTTCAATAAAAATAATGAATATAAAACATGCTGTAATTACTAGCGTAGACAGAGACGATTTAAAAGATGGCGGATCTATTATTTGGCTAGAAACTATAAAAGCAATCCGTAGAATGAATCCTTCAACTACATTAGAATCTTTAATTCCTGATTTTCAAGGAATTGAAAGAAATTTAGATCGAATTGTTGAAGCCAATCCAGAAGTCGTATCCCATAATATAGAAACCGTTCGTCGATTAACGCGTGAGGTTCGTATTCAAGCAAAATATGATCGTAGCATGGAAGTTTTAAGATACCTAAAAGAAAAGGGAATCAATAGAACTAAGTCGGGAATAATGCTTGGTTTGGGTGAAACTGAAGAGGAAGTATTCCAAACATTAAGAGATTTGCGTCAAGCAAATGTTGATGTGGTTACCATCGGACAATACCTGCAACCTAGCAAAAAACACTTACCTGTAAAGGAATTTATAACTCCTGAGCAATTTGCAAAATACGAACAATTCGGACTAGAATTAGGTTTCCGTCACGTGGAAAGCGGTCCTTTAGTTCGTTCTTCTTATAAAGCTCAAAAACATATTTTATAAGCCCCCCAATCCCCTTAGGGGTAAATAGAATAAATAAAATGAAGAAAACAAGAATTGCTATTAATGGATTTGGGAGAATTGGTAGAAATTTTTTTCGACTGTTAATCAATCATCCCACAATTGAGATTGTTGCAATAAATGATATTGCCGATAATAACACCATGGCTCATCTAGTGAAATACGATAGTATTCATGGCAAACTCCCTTATGACTGCAGTTTTAATGAAAAAGCTATTATTGTAAATGGAAAATCATACTTGTTTTTTCATGAAAATATAATTACCAATTTAGATTGGAAGGGTTTAGATATTGATTTTGTAATAGAATCAACCGGAAAATACAAGACTTTTGATGAAATAAACGCTCATATATTGGCTGGAGCCAAAAAAGTAATTTTGACTGCTCCATCGCAAGTTGACTCAATTAAAACGGTAGTATTAGGTGTTAATGAAGCAATATTAAATGGTGATGAAACCATTATTTCTAATGCCAGTTGCACCACTAATAATGCTGCGCCAATGATAAAAATCATAGATGAATTGTGCGGAATTGAACAAGCATATATTACAACAGTTCACTCGTTTACAACCGATCAAAGTTTGCATGATCAACCTCATAAAGACCTTCGAAGAGCTCGTGGCGCCTCACAATCTATAGTTCCTACAACAACTGGTGCTGCAAAAGCGTTAACGAAAATCTTTCCCAAATTTGAAGGAAAAATTGGAGGTTGCGGAATTCGTGTTCCCGTTCCTGATGGTTCTTTGACCGATATCACCTTCAACGTAAAAAGACAAGTTTCAATTGACGAAATTAACGCTGCTTTTAAAACGGCTTCTCAAACTAATTTTAAAGGAATTCTAGATTATACAGAAGATCCTATCGTTTCTGTAGACATTATTGGAAATACCAATTCTTGCATTTTTGATGCACAATTGACTTCAGTGATTGATAAAATGGTTAAAGTCGTGGGTTGGTATGATAATGAAATTGGTTATTCTTCACGAATAATCGACTTAATTTTGTTAATAAATTCAAAGAAATTATTAGCTTAAAACAAATACTTAATAGTTGATTATTAGCTCTTTAATCAATTCACATAAATAGGGTTCGGCTTGTTCAGCAGCTTTCAGAACTTCTGCATGATTCACTTCTTCAATATTATCTTCGTCACCCATATCGGTAATTACTGAAATACCAAAACATTCCATATTCATGTGTTTAGCAACAATAACTTCAGGTACTGTTGACATTCCCACACAATCGGCACCGAGAATTTTCACCATTCTATATTCCGATAAAGTTTCAAATGTTGGACCTTGCAATCCCATATAAACACCATCATGAACTTTTATATTCAATTTTTGAGCAATTTCCTTAACTTTCAAAATCATATTTTTAGAATAAGGCTCACTCATATTCACGAATCTTGGTCCAAAACGTTCATCGTTTTTACCTCGCAACGGATGCTCTGGCATCATATTAATATGGTCTTTAATAATAACTATTGAACCCACTTTATAATTTGGATTTACACCGCCAGAAGCATTGGATACAACCAATTTTTCAATACCTAAAAATTTCATTACCCTAACAGGAAAAGTAACTTCTTTCATTGAATATCCTTCATAGAAATGGAATCGGCCTTGCATTGCCATTACTTTTTTATTACTAATAGTACCAAAAACTAGCGCACTATTATGGCCTTGAACTGTGGATACAGGAAAATTTGGAATTTCAGAATATGGTAAAGTAAATTCTATATGAATATCATCGGTAATACTGCCTAAACCAGACCCTAAAATTATACCATACTCAGGCTCGAAAAGGTTTGTTTTCGATTTTATATAATCAACCGATTCTTGTACTAGATTCCACATAATTAATTATGATTTTATCGAAATTATCTCCTTCAAAAAGAAATTTAGTTTTTATTGGAAGATAATAAAGCTGCTCCTTTGGCAAACTTCCTTTCAATCTCATAAAATCTTTTTCGGTGGTAATGATGATGTTATTTTGGGCTTTATTTTTAATCTCTAGAAGGTCTTTTTCCATGAATTGATGGTGATCTGGGAAAGTCAAACACGCTTCTTTATTTCTTTGTAAATGTTCAAAAAAAGTTTGAGGTTTTGCTATTCCTGCCAAAAGTAATTTATCAACATTTAGGATCTCAGAAACAGGTTTTTTTTCATTTTCAGAATAAACAAATTCATCAAATTCAATAGTTGAAAAAAACAAAGTTTGATTTGGCAAAATTGCTAATTTGTTTTTTATAACTTCTTGTTCTTGCTTCGTTAAATCAAATGGACATTTGGTTACTACAATTAAATTTGCTCGTTTCGCTCCACTGCTATTTTCTCTTAAATTTCCTGTAGGTAATTGAAAATCATCAGAATACAATTCATTATAAGAAGTCAATAAAATATAAAAACCTGCTTTTACTCTTCGATGTTGGTAGGCATCATCTAATAAAATCACATCAGGCTTACCAGAATTAGAAAGTAATTGCTCAATTCCGTTCTTTCGATCGGCGTCAACAGCTACTTGAATATTTGGAAACTTTGTGAAATATTGATACGGTTCGTCTCCAATAATTTCAGCATTCACATTGGTATCAGCAAAAATATAACCGCTAGATTTCCTATTATACCCTCTACTTAAAGTAGCAACCTTATATTTATTTGACAAAAGTCGGATTAAAAATTCTATTTGTGGTGTTTTACCAGTGCCACCAACACTTAAATTACCTACCGCAATAATTGGTAAATTAAATGTATACGATTTCAACAAACCAATATCATAACAATAATTTCGAATAGAAGCTATTGCGCTGTATATAATTGAAAATGGAAATAGTATTTTTCGAATAAAATTCATACTACGAAAGTATACTATTTTATCATTATAAAAAAGTTGAATAGTTTTTTCGTTAATTTGTATAATCAAAAATACCTGTATGTATAAAATTAAAGACATCATTCCCTTACTTGAAGAAATGGCTCCTTTGGCTTATGCCGAAGATTTTGACAATGTAGGATTACTAGTTGGAAATCTAGAAACTGAAACCACTGGAATTTTAGTTTGTCACGATGCATTAGAAAGTGTTATTGACGAGGCAATTGCTAAAAACTGCAACCTAATTGTATGTTTTCATCCTATTTTATTTTCTGGTTTGAAAAAAATAACCGGAAAAAATTATGTGGAAAGAGCTGTGATTAAAGCAATTCAAAATAATATTGCAATATATGCCGTCCACACTGCTTTAGATAATCATCCGGAAGGGGTAAATAAAATATTTGGAAATGCATTGGGATTAATAAATACAAAAATCTTAATTCCTAAAGAAAACCACATCAAAAAATTGGTCACTTTCACCGTTCCTGAAAACGTTGAAAAGGTAAGAAATGCTCTTTTTGAAGTTGGAGCTGGAACTATTGGAAACTACAAAAATTGTAGTTTTACATCAAAAGGAATGGGAACCTATTTGGGTGATGAAAGTTGTAATCCTGTAATTGGCAATCGAAATGAATTAGTTGAAGCCGAAGAAATTAAAATTGAAGTAACATTTGAAAAACAATTAGAAAGCAAAGTTTTAAAAACGCTGTTTGAGAATCATATTTATGAAGAAGTAGCCTATGAAATAACCACTTTACAAAACAAACATCAAAATATTGGGATGGGATTAATTGGAGAATTAGAAGCTCCAATGAGTGAAAAGGAATTTATGTTATTTGTAAAAGAAAAAATGCAATGCGAGGCGATTAGGCATTCTGAATTTATTGGTAAACCGATAAAAAAAGTTGCATTATTAGGAGGTGCTGGTAGTTTTGCTATTGCAAATGCAATTTCGGCAGGTGCCAATGTATTTTTAACTTCAGATTTAAAATACCACCAGTTTTATGAAGCCGAAAAACAAATTATTTTAGCCGATATTGGACATTTTGAGAGTGAAAGGTATACAAAAAATTATATTGTTGATTTTCTTAGGAAAAAAATCATTAATTTTGCAATCATTTTATCTGAAGAAAATACAAATCCAGTTAAGTACTTATAAAATATTATGGCGAATACAAAAGAACTAAGTGTAGAAGACAAATTAAGAGCATTGTATGATTTGCAATTAATTGACTCAAGAATTGACGAAATCAGAAATATTAGAGGAGAACTTCCTTTAGAAGTTGAAGATTTAGAAGATGAAGTTGCTGGTTTAAGCACTCGTTTAGAAAAACTAAAAAATGATTTAATTGTTATAGAAGATCAAATAAAAGCTAAAAAAATAGCTATTGATGAGCATAACGAGTCAATGAAAAGATATATTAAACAACAGGAAACTGTTCGTAACAATAGAGAATTTAACTCTTTATCTAAAGAAGTTGAATTTCAAGAGCTTGAAATCCAATTAGCTGAAAAGCAAATTAAAGAAATGAAAGCAACTATTGAACACAAAAAAGAAGTGATTAATCAATCTAAAGAAAAATTAGAAACAAAAATGAATCACTTGTCTCATAAAAAGTCTGAATTACAAGCTATTATGTCTGAAACAGAAAAAGAGGAAACCTTCTTAACTGAAAAATCAGCGGAATATCAGGGACAAATTGAGGAACGTTTATTAGCAGCTTACAACAGAATTAGAACAAGCGTTCGTAATGGATTAGCGGTAGTTTCTATTGAAAGGGGCGCTTCTGCAGGATCCTTCTTCACAATTCCACCACAAACACAAGTTGAAATTGCTTCAAGAAAAAAAATCATTACCGATGAGCATTCAGGAAGGATTTTAGTGGATAGCACTCTTGCTGAAGAAGAAAGAGAAAAAATGGAAAAATTATTTTCTAAATTTTAATCCTACAAAGCCACGTTTCTAACGTGGCTTTTTTATTATGAAGAAATTAAAATACCTACTTCTCGCAAAATCAATTGGATTATATATCAATGTGCTAAGTTTTGTTTCTCCAAAAAAAGCTATTCAAAAAGCATATACAGTTTTCAGTACTCCTAGAAAAGGTAAAATCCAAATTGATGCTATTCCTGAAGTATTAAAAAGTGCGGAAGCAGTTGCATTTGATTTTGAAGGTAAAATAATTCAAACGTATTTATGGAAAGGAAACGAAACAGTTTTGTTTTTAATTCATGGCTGGGAAAGTAATTCAGCTCGATGGAAAAAAGCCCTTCCTTATATTTTAAAATCAGGATATACAATTATTGCTATTGATGCGCCTGCTCATGGTTTGTCTAGCGGGAAAGATTTTAACGCGCACAAATACACTGAATTCATTCACCACGTAGCGAAAATGTACAATCCTAAAATATTAATTGGACATTCTATTGGTGGAAAAGCGTGTTTGCATTATCAAACTATTTATAAAAATAAAAATGTAGAGAAAATTGTTGTTTTAGGAGCGCCATCCGATTTTAAAGCAATTTTTGAGAATTTTATTTCGCTTCTAGGTTTAAATTCGAATATAAATAATGGATTAATAAATTATTATAAAGAAAATTTCAACCTTAGTAATAAAGAAATTGAAGGAACTTTATTTTCAAATGAAAGCAAAATAAAAGGACTTATTGCTCACGATATCGAGGATAAAGTAGTTGCATTTGCAGAAGCAGAGAAAAATGCGAAAGCTTGGCAGAAGGCTATTTTTATTAAAACAAAAGGCCTAGGACATAGCATGAATGATGAAGAATTATTTCAAAAAATCAGCACATTTATTATAGAATAACAAGTAAAATAATTCAATTTCTTTTGATTATCCAATTACCTACCAATCGATTTTCTAATTAACTTTGTAGCATGGAAGAAAATCTAAAGCGACTAAATAAATTTATTAGTGAAACTGGATATTGCTCTCGTAGAGAAGCCGATAAACTAATTGATGAGGGTCGCGTTACCATAAATGGCGTTGTTCCTGAACTGGGAACAAAAGTTTCTCCAACAGACGAAGTTCGAATTGATGGAAAACTAATTCGTGAACAACGAGAAAAACTTGTTTATTTGGCCTTTAATAAACCTGTTGGAATTGAATGCACCACTAACTTAGCTGTTCGCGACAATATTGTGGATTATATCAATTATCCAAAGCGAATTTTTCCAATCGGGAGATTAGATAAATCCAGTGAAGGATTAATTTTTATGACCAATGATGGTGATATTGTCAACAAAATTCTTCGTGCCCGAAACAATCACGAAAAAGAATATACGGTAACTGTCAACAAACCAATAACTGCCGATTTTATTAAAAAAATGGGAAATGGAGTTCCAATTTTGGACACAGTTACCCGAAAATGTAAAGTTGAACAAATTAGTCAATTTATTTTTAAAATTGTTTTGACTCAAGGTTTGAATCGCCAAATTCGCAGAATGTCGGAATATTTAGGTTATGAAGTTGTGGCTTTAAAACGTATTCGAATTATCAATATCTCTTTGGATGTGCCTGTGGGAAGATACCGCGATTTAACCGATGCTGAGATTCTGGAATTAAACCAACTTATTGAACCTTCAAGTAAAACCGAAGAAGCGAGTTTACCAAAAATAGAACCCGTAAAGCGAAGAACAGAATTTATAAAAAGAGACGATCCTAGATATAAAAAGTAAGAATATTATAATAAAATAAGCCTCAAACATAATTTAAGACTTTTTTTTATTATTGCTTCGCTAACCTTCGTTGCTCTCTTGCTAGTAGTGTGTTTTTCAATAACATCGCTATAGTCATTGGCCCTACTCCACCTGGGACGGGAGTGATAAAAGACGCTTTTTTACTTACGTTTACAAAATCGACATCACCAGTAATCAAATATCCTTTTTCGTTTGATTCGTCATTTACTCTGGTAATTCCGACATCAATTACAACAGCTCCATCTTTCACCATTTCTGCTTTTAGGTAATTTGGAACTCCTAATGCGGTGATGATAATATCAGCTTGGGTGGTAATCTGAGCGATGTTTTTAGTATAACTATGAGTTAAAGTCACCGTTGAATTTCCTGGAAATCCTTTTCTTCCCATCAAAATACTCATAGGACGACCTACAATGTGGCTACGTCCAATAACAACAGTATGTTTCCCTTTAGTTTCAACGTTGTAACGTTCTAACAATTCAAGGATTCCAAATGGAGTTGCAGGAATAAAAGTGGTCATATCCAAAGCCATTTTACCAAAATTCTCTGGGTGAAAACCATCTACGTCTTTACTTGGGTCAATAGCCATTAAAACTTTTTGAGTATCTATTTGATCCGGCAATGGTAACTGAACTATAAAACCGTCAATGTTATCGTCCTCGTTTAACTCTTTTATTATTTTTAGTAACTCTGTTTCAGAAGTTGTACTGGTTAGGTTAATCAAAGTAGATTCAAATCCTACTCTTTCACAAGCTCTCACTTTACTGCCTACATAAGTTAAACTTGCACCATCATTTCCAACAATAATTGCCGCTAAATGAGGTACTTTCTCGTTGTTGTTTTTCATCTTTTGAACCTCAGCAGTGATTTCAGCTTTGATGTCCTCAGAAATTTTTTTTCCGTCTAGTAGTTGCATTGTTTTTTTGTTGTGTTTAGAGTTTAATGTTTAAAGTTCTTAACAGAACGGAAAATTCAAACTTAAACGGTT
>RFPP01000001.1 GCA_009926065.1 Flavobacteriaceae bacterium | reverse complement strand
TTGTAGCGGACAGCGCGACCGAGTTTAGCACACATTGCTTTGTAAACTAAAAACAACTAAACGAGGGCACGCCATAAGGAAGAATTATTTTTTTATTATATAGAAAGGGTTTTCATGCAGGTCTTCATACTTTGATAGGTTCTTTCTATATCATCATCTAAACCTATTGAGAAACGGATTAGACCTTCTGTTAATCCCATCTCTATTTGTTCTTCAATTGGAATCTCACTTGATGTTGAAGTTCCTGGAGCACTAAAAAGTGTTTTATAGAATCCTAAACTAACAGCTAAATATCCTAAATTTTCTTCCTGCATTAATTCCATTAGATTGTTTGCTTTTTCTAGGCTACCTACATCTAAAGTCAACATTCCTCCAAATCCATATTCAGGATGGATCATATTTTTGTAAATTTCATGACTTGGATGACTTTTTAATCCTGGATATACCGTTTTGATACCGTCTTTTTCAAATCGTTCGGCTAAATATTGAGCATTATAACTATGTTGTTTGATACGAATATGTAAAGTTCGCAGGTTTTTCATAACACTGGCTGAACGTAAACTATCCATTGTTGGTCCTAAAAGCATACTTGCTCCGTTATTCACATTTTTCAAACTATCGATAAATTCTCTAGAGGCGCAGGTTACTCCACCAACGGTATCACTACTTCCATTGATGTATTTTGTTAAACTGTGAATTACAATATCGGCACCTAATAGAGCCGGAGATACTGAAAGCGGTGAAAAGGTATTGTCAACAACTAATTTCAAGTTATATTTTTTGGCTAGTTTTGATAAACTTGCTATATCAGCGACTTCTAATAAAGGATTACTAACCGTTTCACAATAAATTACTCTAGTTTGAGGAGTAATAGCAGCTTCTACAAAATCGATTTTAGTAATATCTACAAAGGTGGTTTTGATACCAAATTTTGGTGTAAAATTTTTCAAAAATGCATATGTACCTCCGTAAATAGTTCTACTAGAAACAATGTGATCCCCCTGACCACAAAGCTGCAAAAGAGTAGAGGTTATTGCTCCCATTCCTGATGCCGAAACATTTGCAGCTTCAGTTCCTTCCATAGCCGCCATGGCTTTGTCTAAATATAAATTACTTGGAGAGGAATGTCTTGAATATAAATAACAGCCTTCTGCATTTCCTTCAAATGTATCAAACATTGTTTTAGCAGATAAAAATGTATAAGTTGAACTATCTGAAATTGAAGGATTTACTCCGCCAAATTCACCAAAATATTGTAAATCTTGAATATTGTTTGCAGGTTTGAAATTTTTCATATAAATAGTTATTTATTTTATTTCAAATTAATCAAATATTAGTTATTTATACAATAGTATACAAATTATTTAGTTTTATAATTTACATTTATTCTATTTAATAGATAATATTTCATTATTTTTATTGAAATATTTAATTTTATAGATATTTTTTAACCTTCAATTAAAATAACTCGTTTATGGATTCTATTGATAAAAAGTTATTGTTTTTACTTCAAAAAGATAGTAAGAAAACTACAAAGGAACTTTCGGTAAAATTAAATTTATCTGTTACTGCTGTTTATGAGCGTATCAAAAAATTGGAACGCGAGGGAATAATTCAAAATTATGTTGCCCTAATCAATCGCTCAAAAGTGAATAAAGGGTTTGTTGTATTTTGTCATATCAAATTAATTCAGCATACTCGAGAATTTTTAACAAAGTTTGAAAGTCAAGTAGTTAAACTTAGTGAAATATTAGAGTGTCATCATGTTAGTGGTGATTATGACTATATTTTAAAAATTGCGGTTAGAGATATGGATGAATATCGCGAATTTTTAGTAACTAAATTAACAACATTAGATCATATTGGCAGTACACACAGTTCTTTTATGATTAGTGAAGTAAAAAATACCACTGTTATTGAGATTTAAATTATGGTTAAAAATTTCTAGATTAGGTTTTAATTTTCTTAATTTTGTACCACTTTAATTATACATATATAAAACACAAAATTATGAGTTCATTTGACGTAGTCATCATCGGTTCTGGACCTGGAGGATATGTTGCTGCAATACGTTGCGCGCAATTGGGAATGAAAACGGCCATTATAGAAAAATACTCAACTTTGGGAGGGACCTGTTTGAATGTAGGTTGTATACCTTCGAAGGCTATGCTTGCATCTTCCCATCATTACAGTGATATTGCTCACTTGGCTGATCACGGAATTGAAGTTTCAGGAGATGTAAAAGTAAATTTAGAAAAAATGATTGCTCGTAAACAAGCTGTTGTAGATCAAACTTCAGGTGGAGTTAAATTTTTAATGGACAAAAATAAAATTACTGTTTTCGAGGGAAAAGGTTCTTTTGTTGATGCTACACATGTTGCTGTGGAAAAAGCGGACGGAACAAAAGAAACTCTTGAAGCAAAAAATGTAATAATAGCAACAGGTTCAAAACCTTCTTCTTTACCATTTATTAAAATTGATAAAGAGAGAATTATTACTTCTACAGAAGCTTTAAAATTAAAAGAAGTTCCAAAACACCTTGTGATTATTGGTGGTGGAGTTATTGGAATTGAATTAGGTCAAGTATATTTAAGGTTAGGCGCTCAAGTTTCAGTAGTTGAATATTTGGATAGAATCATTCCAGGTATGGATGGTTCATTGTCTAAAGAATTAATGAAAGTTTTGAAGAAACAAGGAATGAAATTTTATGTTTCTCACCAAGTGAAATCGGTTGTTCGTAAAGGAAATAATGTAACTGTTCAAGCTGAAAATGCTAAAGGTGAAACAGTAACTTTGGAAGGAGACTATTCGTTAGTATCGGTTGGTCGTCGCCCATATACCGATGGTTTAAATGCTGACAAGGCTGGTGTAATAATTTCAGAAAGAGGACAAATTGAAGTTAACGATCATTTACAAACATCAGTTCCAAATATTTATGCAATTGGGGATGTGGTTAGAGGGGCAATGTTAGCTCATAAAGCGGAAGAAGAAGGAACAATGGTTGCTGAGATTTTAGCAGGTCAAAAACCTCATATCAACTATAATTTAATTCCTGGGGTTGTGTATACATGGCCTGAAGTAGCTGCTGTTGGTCAAACTGAAGAACAATTGATTGCTTCTGGCGTTGATTTTAAATCCGGTAGTTTTCCATTTAAAGCATTAGGAAGAGCCAGAGCTGGTGGTGATTTAGATGGTTTTGTTAAAATTTTAGCCGATTCTAAAACAGATGAAGTTTTAGGTGTTCACATGATTGGTGCTCGTTGTGCAGATTTAATTGCAGAGGCAGTTACCGCGATGGAATTCAGGGCATCAGCGGAGGATATTTCGAGAATGAGTCATGCGCATCCTACATTTGCTGAAGCAATAAAAGAAGCGGCTTTAGCTGCGACAGATAATAGACCTTTACACATATAGAAATAATTATGATTATTAAAAAACCCACTATTTAGTGGGTTTTTTAATGATTAAATTATAATAATTATGCTTTTAATATTGAGTTGTAACTACTCCAGTTACTGTAAATAACAAATAAATTTCCTAATAAAAGAGCACCTGCAATAACTACCCCATCAGGCATTAAATTCATATTGATGAAAAATATATTTACAGTTATTGGTAATAAAACTATTCCAAATAATTTGGTGAATTTGCCAGTTACAAATGACAAACCGCATAATAATTCTAGTATTTTAACCAATGGCATTAAATATCCAGAGGCTGCAATACCATCTGAAAAAACTTTCATTTTTCCAGTAAATTCTGGTTCTTCTGCAAAATGAAAGAAATAATTTAATGAAGCAAAAAGCATCAATAATCCCACAAGTGTTCGAATAATAATAGTTGTAATTCTCATAATTTAATAGGTTTTATAGGTTACTAATTGAATCAAATATAGTAATTAATCAACAGAATTTAATTTTGGATAAATTATTTTTTAGATTGATTTATTTCGAAGAAACTGAAAATCGAACCGCCATAACTCTTTTTAAATGAAAAATGGGATAGGTGATCGAGTTTGGTATATTTAGAATGTTCAATAATCATCATCCCTTCATTATTGAGTAAATTTTGTTTAAATACCAGTAAAACTAGACTCTCAAATACCTTCTGATCTAAGGCATAAGGAGGATCTGCAAAAATAATATCGTAGGAATTGTTGTTTTTTTCTAAGAATTTAAAAACATCACTCTTTATAGCTGCAATATTAAAATCGTATACTTCAGTAACTTGTTTGATAAATTTCACACATCCAAAATCACCATCAACGGAAGTAATATTTTCACAACCTCGAGAAGCGAATTCGTAACTTATATTACCTGTTCCCGAAAATAAATCCAAAACTTTTAAGCCATCAAAACTAAAATGATTGTTCAATACATTAAACAATGCTTCTTTACTCATATCTGTTGTTGGGCGAACAGGAAGGTTTTTTGGGGGAAATATTCTTCGTCCTTTGAATTTACCAGAAATTATTCTCACGATTGTAAAAGGATAAAATGCTTTAAATTGTCAGATTTTGACAAATCGTTAATGTTTTGAAGGTTAGACACATCCAATAAAGAAACATTTCTGATATATTTATAGGCAATTTCAAATAATTCAGAATCTTCTGAAATTAAACCAAGAAGTTGAACTTTAAAGTTTTCAGGATTTAAATTTAGTTGTTCAGTTGTAAACAAAAGGTAATAAATGAAATCTTCTTTAGTAATAAAATCGAATGAATTGAAGAGCAATAACTTTTGGTTTTGAACGACAACAATTTCAAATTTAATTTTTGAAAAGTGAACATAGACTTGTTTTTCATCTATGTTTTTTGACAATTCTAACATTTTAGATACCAAAATTGTATTTACATGTTTATAATTAAAAGTTGAATATTGATCTAAAAGGTAATTATTAATATTAACAAATGGAATGAAAATATGGTTCATTTCATAATTTGGAAGGGTATCATATGCAAAAAAATCGGTTTCAAAAACCTTAGTATTGTATTGTAAATAGCTACCCAAAAAATCTTCATCAAATAGGGCAATAGGTACAAAAGTATCTAAATTGTTATCATGTAATACAATAACTTCATCGTATTTTTTTAATAATTCTGGATAATCGTTAAATGCTTTAAAATAATAATCTTCCGTTTTGGAAGAAGTTGGAAAATCACTAAAATCTATTTCTTTTATCGCAACTATTTTATTGTTTAACGTGTCAAATACACAAAATGAAAAACCATTCAAATTAACTTGAATGCATAATTTTTTATAATTTTTGTCAGTTATATTGGTGCTCATTGAAATGTGAACTTGATGAATGACGCAAACTTACAATTTTTTTAAATGACTATTATTTTTTAGTTCAATTTCTTGAAAATAATCTGAAGTTTTATATTATTATTTAGTTTTAATAAGAAGAATCTCAGGAAAACTTTACGTAATTTGCGTAGAAATATATTTGTATGAATTCTAGTTTTTTTTATTCTCTTTTGAAAAAGCAATTTCCGTTTATTCCAACGATTAAACAGGATCTTTTTTTTCAACAGATTGCCGAATTTTGTACCAATATTGATAACAACCAAATTTTTGTATTGAAAGGTTATGCTGGTACTGGAAAAACAACTGTAATTTCTACAATTGTAAATAATTTGGCTGAAATAAATAAGAAATATGTTCTTTTAGCTCCTACGGGTCGAGCTGCAAAAGTGATTGCAAATTATTCCCAAAAACCTGCATTTACAATTCATAAAAAAATATATTTTCCAAAAAAAGTTGCTGGTGGTGTTAGTTTTACAATGCAGCAAAACAAACATAAAAACACTTTATTTATTGTTGATGAAGCGTCGATGATATCCGATTCAAATACTGACAGTAATGCGTTTGATAATGGTTCATTACTTGACGATTTGATATCTTATATTTATTCAGGTACGAATTGTAAGATGATTTTGCTGGGAGACACCGCTCAATTACCGCCTGTAAATCTTGATATTTCTCCGGCTTTAAATATTGATACCTTGGGAATGCATTATCAAAAAGAAATCAAACATATTGAGTTTGATGAAGTAATGCGTCAGGAAGAAAAATCGGGAATCTTGTACAATGCAACTGAACTTCGTGATGTTTTGAAAGAAGAATTATACGAGAGTTTTAAATTTAATTTAAAAGGTTTCAAAGATATTATTAGATTATCTGACGGTTATGATATTCAAGATGCAATCAATTCTGCTTATAGCAATTATAGCATTGAAGATACTGCGTTTATTGTTCGTTCCAATAAAAGAGCCAATCAATATAACGAACAAATTAGAACTAGAATATTGGATAAGGATAGTGAATTGTCTACAGGTGATTTTTTAATGGTTGTAAAAAACAATTATTTCTGGCTTAAAGACTCTGATGAAGCTGGTTTTATCGCCAATGGTGATATTATTGAAGTTTTAGAAATATTTTCTATTTTGGAATTGTACGGATTTAAATTTGCGAAAGTAAAAATCAGAATGGTAGATTATCCCGATCAAATTCCGTTGGAAACGGTTTTATTATTAGATACTATTACAAGTGAATCTCCCTCACTAACTTATGAACAATCCAATAAATTGTACCAAGAAGTACTATTGGATTATGAAGGAGAAACAAAATATAAAAAGTTTCAAAAGGTTAAAGAAAACGAGTTTTTCAATGCACTTCAGGTTAAATTTTCATACGCAATTACATGTCATAAATCGCAAGGAGGTCAATGGAATACTGTTTTTATTGAGCAACCCTATTTGCCTAATGGGATTGATAGAGATTATATCCGATGGCTTTATACGGCTATTACAAGAGCAAAAGATAAACTATATTTGATAGGTTTTAAAGATGAAAATTTCGAAGAATAGTTAGAATTATAAAATCATTTGTAAGTTTGTATTTCAAAAAATTAAAAATGAAAGTAATAGCAGTTATTCCCGCAAGATATGCATCAACAAGATTTCCAGCTAAATTAATGCAAGATTTAGGAGGTAAAACGGTTATTACCAGAACTTATGAAGCAGCTATAAACACCAATTTATTTGACGATGTTTTTGTAGTAACCGATTCCGATGTGATTTTCAATGAAATTGTTTCTCACGGTGGAAAAGCTATAATGAGTATTAAAGAACATGAATCGGGGAGTGATAGAATTGCCGAAGCGGTTTATAATTTAGATGTTGATATTGTGATTAATGTCCAAGGAGACGAACCTTTTATTGATAAAGATTCTCTTTCAAAATTGATTCAAGTTTATAAAAATGATGATAAAGGTGAGGTTGATTTAGCTTCATTAATGTCAGAAATTACTGATATTCAAGATATTGAAAATCCGAATAAGGTAAAGGTAGTAGTAGATCAAAGTGGATTTGCATTGTATTTTTCAAGATCAGTAATTCCATATCCACGAGAAAAAAATCCGGAAGTTAGGTACATGCAACACGTTGGAATCTATGCTTTTAGAAAACAAGCCTTATTGGATTTTTATAATTTACCAATGAAATCTCTTGAGGCTTCTGAAAAATTAGAGCAATTGAGATATTTAGAATTTGGAAAGCGAATTAAGATGGTTGAAACCAATCATGTCGGAATTGGAATTGATACTCCTGAAGATTTGGAAAAGGCGAAAAGCCTATTTTAATTTTGCGTAAGGGTTTGCAGTGAAAATCCTTCGCTTTTTAGCGAAGATTGAAGCGAAAAGCCCGACCGAGTTTACTACAAATTTAATTTTATCGTATAATATTTTAAACGAGGTTACGCCATAAAAAAAACCTGCAATTAAATTACAGGTTTATTTAAATGTTGTTTTACAACTTTTATTTTAAGCTTCCAACCATTTCTTCAGGTTTTACCCAGGCATCAAAATCCTCGGCTGATACGTAGCCTAATTTTATTGCTTCATCCTTTAAGGTTGTACCGTTTTTGTGAGCAGTTTGTGCAATTTCAGCTGCTTTATAATAACCGATTTTAGTATTTAAAGCGGTAACCAACATTAATGAGTTGTTTACCAATTCTTCAATTCGTTTATAATTTGGTTCAATTCCTTGCGCACAATGTTCGTCAAATGAAAGACAAGCATCACCTAATAAACGAGCTGATTGTAAGAAATTTGCTGCCATTAAAGGTTTGAAAACGTTTAATTCATAATGTCCTTGCATACCACCAACAGAAATTGCAACATCGTTCCCCATTACTTGTGCGCAAACCATTGTTAACGCTTCACATTGTGTAGGATTAACTTTTCCTGGCATAATTGATGAGCCTGGTTCGTTTTCAGGGATTAATATTTCACCAATACCAGATCTTGGTCCTGATGCCAACATACGGATATCATTTGCAATTTTATTTAATGATACTGCTACTTGTTTTAATGCGCCATGAGTTTCAACAATGGCATCGTGAGCGGCAAGTGCCTCAAATTTATTTTCAGCTGTTACAAATGGATGACCAGTGAATAGAGCAATATATTGAGCCACTTTTACGTCGTAACCGGTAGGAGTATTTAAACCTGTTCCAACCGCCGTTCCGCCTAGAGCGACTTCAGATAAATGTTTTAAAGAATTTTTTATAGCCTTAATTCCAAAATTTAACTGAGCTACATAACCAGAAATTTCTTGTCCTAATGTCAAAGGGGTTGCATCCATTAAGTGGGTTCGGCCAATTTTTACAACTTTGTTAAAAGCTATCGCTTTTTCTTGAAGGGTATCTCTCAATTTTTCAATTCCAGGTATGGTTATTTCAACTACTGCTTTATAGGCAGCAATGTGCATTCCCGTTGGGTAGGTATCATTTGAAGATTGTGATTTATTTACATCATCATTTGCTTTGATAAATTGTTCGTCTTCGCCAATTTTTAACCCTTTTAATACTTGAGCACGATTAGCAATAACTTCATTAACATTCATATTACTTTGAGTCCCAGAACCTGTTTGCCAAATAACCAATGGAAATTCATCTGCTAATTTTCCTTCTAATATTTCATCACATACAGCTGCTATGGCATCTCTTTTATCTATTGGAAGAACACCCAAATCACAATTTGCGTAAGCAGCAGCTTTTTTCAAATAGGCAAACCCCTCAATTATTTCGACAGGCATTGATGCTGAAGGCCCAATTTTAAAATTATTCCTTGAACGTTCTGTTTGAGCTCCCCAATATTTATTAGCAGGAACTTGCACTTCACCCATAGTATCTTTTTCGATTCTGAATTCCATTTTATTTTTGTATTTGTTTTATATATCAAGTTTTCAATTAATTACAAAATCATAAATTAATTTCATACAAAATTACGCATAAAAAACTATTTTTTTTTAAAATTGATTAAGGATTTATTGGTTGAAAAAAATATATGACTTACATTTGTAATCATTTTCAAAAATTACTAATCATCATGTTTGACTTTTCACAGTATTTGGGTTTTTTACTTTTTTTAACTATCCTTACGATGGGGTTTTGGTTAATGTTTTTTTTAATTGGTTTCGTCCAATATTGGGTTGGCGGTGCTTTATGGGAAATGTATAAAGAAAGAAAAGCTAAAAAATCTCAATCGGAGTAATCAATTTTTTATTATACAATACACCTGTCTAAATATTATATTTTAACAGGTTTTTTTTATTTTTCTATAAAAAAAAGTGCTTTCATAATGACAGCACTTTTTTTATTTGAACATATATATTTGATTAACCTTGATAATCATCACCATTTTCACCACTATTTCTTACTGGCTTAGTTTTTTCTTCTTTTTTCTTATTGAATCTGTAGGTAAACGAAAATGTAATTTGTCTCAAAGCCCATTGCATTTCTACATACGAATTCAAAACATTCGGAATATTGTTGTTGAACATTCTTTTTCTTGAGTTAAATACATCTTGAACATTTAATGCAATTGTCCCTTTGTCATTCAAGATATCTTTACTAAATCCTATATTTGCTCCTACCACTGCCAATGTATTTCCTTGTGCATTTCTTTCTGGACCATTATAGGTAATATTAGTTTGCCAATCAATTTTACTTGGAAGACTAATTTTAGAAGTTAATCTAGTGAACCAAGATGATGCTGAGTTGTCGAAATTTTGAGTTACAACTACATTTTGAGTATTGGTGTAAACATAATTTCCTTTTGTTTCAAACTTATAAAAGTTGAAGTTGGAGTTTAATTTCCACCATTTGAATGGAGAATAGTTTAAAGTAAACTCAAAACCATATCTAAATTCTGTTGCTAAATTAATAGGGGTACTCAAAATTACTGGAATTCCATCAACAAAATTGCCGCTTTCTCTACGAATAAATTGGAAAGCGTTAGTTGTTTTATTTAAATATGTAGAAGTGCTTAAAGTGATTTTATCCCATTTTTTTAAATATCCAAAATCCAATGCATCCGTAAATGCAGGTGTTAAATTTGGATCTCCTCTAAAAATATTGATGTTACTGGTATAATTTGAAAAAGGGTTTATTTGGCGTCCTCTAGGTCTTGATATTCTTTTACTATAACTAAATGAAATACTATTTTCATTAGAAATTTCATAGGTAACGAATAAACTTGGGAACAGATTACTGTATTTTTGAGTATTAAATTCGTTAGTTACTAATTGGTTAATTTCAATTCTAGAATCTTCCCAACGTAATCCAAATAAAAATGAGAATTTATTTACTTTGGTTCCAAATTGAGTATATAGAGCGTTGACTGTTTCGCTATAATCTAAGGTGTTGGTAAATAGAAGGTTGGGTGTGTAAGCTCCAGAAACTAAGTCAATGCTACCAACTTTAAACTCGGTCAATAATTTATTAAAATCTCCTTTGTAACCAAATTCAAATTGATTTGATTTACCAAATGGTAAAACATAATCAGATTGTATTATATTTCGATTTTGGCTTTGTAAGTTACTAGTAATTTCAGTAATTGAGCTAGAAATTAATGAATAATCATTGTCGATATTTTTTGAAAAAACTCCGTCAATTGTTAATTTATGACCGTCTCGTTTAAATTTTTTAGTAAAATTCGTAGTATATTCTTTATTGATTCCATCATTTGAAACATCACTATTTCTAAAGTTTGTTCCTGTGAATACACGGTTTAAGTCGTAATTATAAAAAGTTACATATTCAGGGTTATTACTATTATTGTTTCTTAAATTTATTCCATTTGACCAGGTTGTGTTATCATTTAAATAAATATCAAAACCAATATTCGAATTAAAACCTTTTCTTAATCTTTGATTATTTCGATACTCCTCAACATAATTTTTAACTGTTCCATTAGAATTTAAATATTGGGTAATAAATTTTGCTCTACCAGGGTTTTCTCTGTAATTATAACCAGAGGTAGTATATATATTATAGTACTTTGATTTGTAGTTGATGTTGCCAGAAATACCATAATTCAGGGGATTTCCAACAGAAGTTATTATCGCTCCATTTAAACCTCTATTTTTTCCTTTTTTCAAAATAATATTCAATAAACCTCCACCACCTTCAGAATCATATCTTGCAGAAGGATTGGTTACCACTTCAACTTTGTCAATCGCATCAGCAGGTATTTGACGTAAAGCTTCTGCAATATTTATTGCATTAGAAGGCTTTCCATCAATTAAAATTCTAACATTGGTGTTTCCTCTTAAACTTACAGCACCATCAGAATCTACTGTAACAGAAGGGATATTATCTAAAACATCGCTCACAGTTCCACCTTTAACCAATAAATCGGAACCTACATTATAGACCTTTTTATCCAGTTTTATTTCAACTGTAGTTTTTTCAGAACGTACAATAACCTCATTTAATTGGTTGGCATCTTCGTCTAGATAAATAGTTCCTAAATTAGTACTTTCTAAAAATGTTTTTTGGCTTAATTCGATAGATTTAAATGAAATAAATTCCACTTTTACATTATAACTACCTGATGTTACCTCGATATTGAATTGACCTTTTCCATCACTAATTCCTCCAAAAACAAGTTTTGGATTTTTAGTATTTGAAAATGTTATAGTTGCGTATTCAAGAGGCTGTTTGCTGACTTTTTCATTTACAGTTCCTGTAATGTTAATTTTTTTTAACTCAGTTTTTGATTGTCCAAAATTTAATATTGAATATAAAAGTAATATTAGTGTAAATGAATTTTTAAGGGTTTTCATGTTTTTCTTAATTAGTCTGCAAAAGTATAACTCGGTTTAAGTCTTAATTCACAAATATATGTTAAAATATAATTATATAATTTTTAAAGCATTTTCAATTGGTCTAGCCACAACCGCTTTTTCACCATTAATTACAATAGGTCTTTCAATTAAAATAGGGTTTTGAACCATTATTTTTATCAATTCTTTTGAAGAAAGGTTTTTATTTTTATAATTTTCTATCCACATTTTTTCCTTTTTTCGAACCAAATCTATAGGCGCAATTCCTACTTTAGATATTAATTCTGTTAGTTCTAAAACGTTTAGACGATTTTCAAGATATTTAATTACTTCAAATTTATTGCCTGTATTTTCAATTAATGCAAGGCATTGTCTTGATTTTGAACATCTTGAATTATGCAATATCTGAATCATCGAAGTTTTTTTACAAAGAAATTGATTTTCCTTAAATTTATGATTAAATTAGCTAAGAATTTTAAATAATAATTAAATGTTTATAGAACAAGCTTATAAAGGAAATAATAAATGGTGGCGAGTTTTGCTAACTGCATTACTTACTTCTGGAATTTTTATCGCAAGTATGATCGCCTACTTTTTAATGACAAAGGAACAAATACAATCTTCTTATGATTTAATGAAAGATATTCCAAATAATCTGAGTTTGATAATTAATCTTATTCCATTTGCATTTCTTTTAGGTTTACTTTTTTTATTGGTTTATACCTTAAATAATAGAAGTATTTTAAGCTTAACAACTTCAAGACCTAAAGTAGATTTTAAACGTATCTTTTTTTCTTTTGGATTAATAGTAATTATTTCCGTTGTAGGTTTTTTGATATCATATTACATTGATAATTCAAATATTGTTTGGAATTTTAAACCTTTAAATTTCTTTATTTTACTTTTTATAAGTTTGATTTTATTTCCTTTTCAGATAGGACTAGAAGAATATCTATTTCGTGGCTATTTGATGCAGCAAATAGGAATTGTAGTTAGAAATCGATGGTTTCCTTTGCTTTTTACTTCAATTGTTTTTGGACTATTACATACAGCTAACCCTGAAGTAGCAGAAATGGGCTTTGGTGTTATGATTTTTTATATTGGAACTGGTTTTTTGCTGGGCGTTATGACTTTAATGGATGAAGGAATGGAATTGGCCTTAGGGTTTCATTTTGGCAATAATTTAATGGTTTCATTATTATTAACTTCTGAATTTTCTGCTTTACAAACAGATGCATTATTTAAATATTCTGGAGTTGAAAATACTTCTAATACTTTAATTGAAATGATTATTTCTATTGCTATTACCTATCCTTTAATTCTATTTATTCTTGCAAAAAAATACAAATGGACCAATTGGATGGAAAAATTAACGGGTAGGGTGAATCCACCGGATTCAATAGCAAATGAATAAATCAGGTTATAATAAAATACATCCTAATTTCAAATGGAACGGAATTTCCCTTAATCAAAAAGACTTAGTCACCCTTGCCAACGATTTTATTAAGGAAGGTAAAGATTTTGAAAAAATAACGGGTGAATTTATACTAGATTGGTTTAATTCTAATTCATTTATCGTCGTTACTACTTCTGGAACTACAGGAACGCCCAAAAAAATCAAAATTGAAAAGCAGGCAATGGTTATTTCAGCATTGGCAACAGCCAAATATTTTGATTTAAGTGCTGGCAATCGTGTTTTAAATTGTTTGTCAACCAATTATATTGCAGGCAAAATGATGCTAATTCGAAGTTTTTTTTTAGGATTCGAAATGGATTTTATCATGCCTACTTCAAGTCCTTTAATTAATAATAACAAGGTTTATGATTTTGTTGCTATGGTTCCGCTTCAGGCAGAAAACTCGATTAATGAGCTAATTAATGTTAGAAAATTAATAATTGGGGGTGCAAAAATTAATCAAAATCTCAGAAAGCAATTGTTAGGTTTACCAACATTAGTATATGAAACCTACGGAATGACCGAAACAATTACGCATATTGCAGCAAAGAAAATAAGTGATAATTTTTTTTCAGTCCTTCCAAATGTTACTATTTCTTCAGATAATAGAAATTGTTTGGTTATCGATGTTCCTTATATTTCTAATTCGAGTATTATCACGAATGATGTGGTAAATATTATTAGTAATTCTGAATTTGAGCTTCTCGGAAGAATAGATAATGTGATTAATAGTGGCGGAGTGAAGCTTTTTCCGGAAATAATAGAAATGAAATTGGCTCCTAAATTACAAAGACGTTTTTTTGTAGCTGGACTAGCTGATGATCAATTAGGAGAACTATTAGCACTTATTGTGGAAGGAAGTCCAATTCCACTTGATGATAATTTATTTAATGATTTATTGGCTTACGAAAAACCTAAAATAATTCACTTTATTTCTAGTTTTATAGAAACGGAAAGTGGTAAAATAAAAAGAAAAGAGACTTTAAATTTGGTTTAGTTCACTAGAAAATCATTTTTTTGAATTTCAACTTCTTTAGTAGATTCAACAACAATTCTTGACTTCACCCATTTGCTTGTTGCGTTAATTCTAATTTTTTCTCCTTTTATTTTAATGTCAACAGGCATTTCAAAGTTGGGTTCTGATGCGTTCCAACGATAACATAATTTATAGTTATCAATTTTTAATTCTAATTTAGGGATTGAAGTATGGCGTAAATATTGATTAAATATGGAAGTTAAATCCATGCCGATTCTTTCATTAAAGAAGGTAAGTACAGTTTCTGTATCTATAATTTTATATTTGAAGGTAGTAGAGTACTCCAAAATTATTTTCCACCATTTATTATCATCATTTAAGATATGTCTGATTGTATTTAACATTAACGCACCTTTATAATACATATCGCCAGAACCTTCTTTATTTACCCCATATTTAGCAATTATTGGTTCATCGTTTTTAATATTTTTTTTCAATCCATTGATATATTGCTGCGCTTTTTCAATTCCATATTGACATTCTAAAAATACCGATTCAGAATAGCATGTAAAACCTTCGTGAATCCACATGTCGGCAATATCCCGAGAGGTAATACTGTTTCCAAACCATTCATGACCACTTTCGTGAATAATTATAAAGTCGAATAACATACCAATTCCTGTTCGTGACAGGTCGCCTCCTAGATAACCATTTTCATATTTATTACCGTATGCAACAGCACTTTGATGTTCCATACCTAAATAAGGGGTTTCAACTAATTTATAGCCATCTTCTTTAAATGGGTATTCACCAAACTTACTTTGAAAGCAATCCAGCATTGGTTTAACTTGTTCAAATTGAAGTTTTGCTCTAGCTTCATTTTCGCGTAATACATAAAAATCCAAATCTAAACCTTTGTAGTTTTCACCAAAATGGGTATAATCGGCAATATTTAAAGTAATGTCATAATTATTTATAGTATTTATTACTTCCCAATCCCAGCGAGTATAACCATTTTTTAAGTCTTCGCTTCCTTTGAATCTTCCATTAGAAACATTCATTAATCCGTTTGGAACTGCAACTTTTATCGTGGCTCCTAAATCTGGTTCATCAGATTGTGTGTCTTTGCATGGATACCATAAACTAGAACCTGTTCCTTGAACTGCAACTCCCACCCAGTCTTTTCCATTGCTATCGGTATTGTATACAAAACCACCATCCCATGGAGCTTTTTGAGCAATTATGGGATTTCCAGAATAGTAAAAACGAATTTTGTTTTCAGATTCTGCTGTTAGTTCTTTTCCTAAATTAATGAAAACAGCATCGTATTCTCTTTTAAATTTTAGCTTTTTATTGTTAAAAACAATACTGTCAATTTTCATATTATTAAATAAATCCAATTGAATTTTCTTAGTATTTGTAACAACTTTAAATGTGATTTCATTGTAACCTACAATATATTTTTCCGTTGGAGTAACTTTTATATTCAAATCATAACGCAATACATTGTAACAGGTTCTCTCAATTCTTAAGCTTCCTTTTAAAGAGTCTTTTCTTGTTGTTGGTTCTTGTGCACTTGATAAATTGAAAAAAAGTAATGGTAATAATGAAAGAATTTTCATAAAAAGAAATTTATTGGTAAGGAATGGCTTCAAGAATAATTAAATCTAAAATGGAATCTCTATCTACATCTCTGTAAATAGAGAATACGAATTTAGTGTCAGTTAATGACATTACTTTATAATTAGTTATAAAAACATCGCCAAAGTAAAATGAAATAATGTCATTTTTTATTCTCCATTCTAAGTTTAAACTATTTGTAGAACAACTACTATTTGTAAATACAAGTTCGTTATATTGTCTTATTTGTCCTTGCTGGTTTGCAAAAGTAAATTCATCTTTCAAACAGTTTGGTTGATGCATATAATCAAATGTATTTCCATTATAAGTAATTTTATCAAACTGCCACCTTTTTAATAACAAATCAACCTGAAAAGTAGGAGTTTGAATAGGTTCGTCAATCACTGTATCGTCCGATGAACAGGATAATATTAATAATGTCAATATAAAATAAATTATTTTTTTCATTTTTTTAAACTTGTAAAACACCCATATTAAATTTCTTTTCGATAGGAGAGTGGTTGGCAGCTTCAATACCCATCGATATCCAAGTTCTAGTATCCAAGGGATCAACAATTGCATCTGTCCAAAGTCTGGAAGCTGCATAATAAGGCGAAACTTGCTCATCGTAACGTGCTTTTATTTTATCGAAAACTTCTTTTTCTTTTATTTTATCTACGGTTTCACCTTTTGCCTTGAGCGAAGAAGTTTCAATTTGTGCTAATACCTTCGCTGCTTGTGTTCCGCCCATAACGGCTAATTCAGCACTTGGCCATGCAAATATTAATCTTGGATCGTAGGCTTTTCCACACATGGCATAATTTCCAGCACCATAGGAATTACCAACAATTATAGTAAATTTTGGCACAACCGAATTGGCCACAGCATTGACCATTTTGGCACCATCTTTAATAATCCCTCCGTGTTCCGATTTTGAACCTACCATGAATCCTGTAACATCTTGAATAAAAACAAGCGGAATTTTCTTTTGGTTACAATTGGCTATAAAACGAGTTGCTTTATCAGCAGAATCGGAATAGATTACACCACCAAATTGCATTTCGCCAGTTTTAGATTTTAAAACAGTTCGCTGATTAGCAACAATCCCTACAGCCCATCCATCTATTCTGGCGTAACCTGTTATTATTGTTTGTCCATAACCATCTTTGTAAGTTTCGAATTCAGAATTATCAACCAATCGCTTGATGATTTCGTTCATATCGTATTGTTCGTTTCTTGTTTTTGGTAAAATCCCATAGATTTCTTTTTCATCAAATGCTGGTTTTTGCGACTTTTCTCTGTTGAATCCCGCTTTATCAAAATCGCCAATTTTAGAAACGATATTTTTTATTCTGTCTAAAGCATCTTTATCATTTTTAGCTTTATAATCGGTAACTCCTGAAATTTCACAATGGGTTGTTGCTCCTCCAAGTATTTCATTATCAATAGTTTCACCAATTGCAGCTTTCACCAAATAGCTTCCTGCTAAAAAGATACTTCCTGTTTTATCTACAATCATAGCTTCGTCACTCATTATTGGAAGATAGGCCCCACCAGCGACGCAGCTTCCCATAACGGCGGCAATTTGTGTAATTCCCATGCTACTCATATGAGCATTATTTCTGAAAATTCGGCCAAAATGTTCTTTGTCAGGAAATATTTCATCTTGCAAAGGCAAATAGACTCCTGCCGAATCTACCAAATAGATAATTGGTAAACGATTTTCCATTGCAATTTCTTGCGCTCTTAAATTCTTTTTAGCTGTAATTGGAAACCAAGCTCCTGCTTTAACTGTTGCATCATTTGCTACAACAACGCATTGTTTTCCTTTGATATAACCAATTTTTACTACTACACCTCCAGAAGGACAACCGCCGTGTTCTTCATACATCCCATAACCCACAAAGCCACCAATTTCAATATTCTTCGCATTGGCGTCAAGCAAATAATCGATGCGTTCGCGAGCTGTCATTTTTCCTTCAGCATGTAATTTTTCGATACGTTTTTCACCACCACCTAATTTTATTTTTGCAAATTTTTGCTTTAAATCAGTTAATAAGAGTTTGTTATGATCTTCGTTTTTATTAAAATTAATATCCATATGGTTAACTGAAATTCGAATTATAATAATTGCTAAATTACTAAATTCATTAATATAAATAGGTGTTTAATTGTTACAATTTTATTTATAGTATAAATGATATTTATTTAATAATAGATTATTTTTGTTAGGTCATTTAAAATAATAACTTTTTATAGGAATTTTATTTTTTTGTTTTTTTTTCATTTGTTAACGTTAAGCTAACATTGAATAGATATATTTGTAAATATTATATAAAAAAAAATAATTTATGAATGCTAACAGTATCTTTCAGTTTTTAATCCCTAAAGACAAAAAATTTTTTCCATTATTTGAAGAAGCCTCAAAAAATTTGATTTTAATTGCGACTGAACTTCATGAAGCTGTAAATGCACCCTTAAAAGAACGTGAGAATATTTTTCAAAAAATGACAGATTTAGAGAGTAAAATTGAAGATATAACGCGTCAAACAAATTTAGAATTAAGTAAAAATTTTATTACTCCATTTGACAGAGAAGACATCTATTTATTAATCACTGCGATAGATACAGTAGCTGGAAATTTAAATGGTGCAGCTAGTAGAATGAAATTATATCAAGTTGATAAAATTACAAAATCCATAAGAAAATTAACTGAAATCAATTTAGAAGCATGTCAGAATATAGACATAGCAGTTAGAGAACTAAGAAATTTTAAAAAGATTAAAAACATTACCGATGCTTGTGCTCGAATTAACAAATTAGAAAACAAATCGGATAATGTATATGATAAAGCAGTATCTGAATTGTTTGAAAATGAAACAGATGCTAAAAACATTATCAAATATAAAGAAGTACTTTCAGTATTAGAATCTGCTACTGACAAATGTAAAAATGCTGCGAGTGTATTGGAATCTATTGCAGTTAAACATTCATAATTTCCAATGAATTTTTTGAATTTTAATTATGGAATTTAATATACTTATACTTATTATAGTTTTAGCATTGCTATTTGATTATATTAATGGTTTTCACGATGCCGCAAATTCAATTGCTACCATTGTTGCAACAAAAGTGCTAACACCTTTTCAAGCGGTTGTTTGGGCAGCTTTCTTTAATTTTGTTGCTTATTGGGTTTTTGGTTTTGGAGTGGCTGATACCGTTGCAAAAACAGCCCACACTAGTAGTATCAACTTAACCGTGATTTTAGCAGGAATTATTGCTGCTATAATTTGGAACTTAATTACATGGTGGAAAGGCATTCCATCCTCTTCATCTCACACATTAATTGGGGGTTTTGCCGGTGCTGCTATTGCTCATGGTTTTAGAGAGGTTTCAGATCCAGAACATGCTGGTTTTAAAATTGTAAACTGGATTAAAGCTGCAAAAGAAGGAGAATTATTACCATCAGGCGTTTTAATAGTTGTTTTATTTATACTTTTTGCTCCTTTGATAGGTATGGTGATTTCATATTTTATTTCTTTATGGATGATTTATTCATCTAAGAAAAAAATTATGCCAAAACTTTTAACTATTTCTTTGATTTTATTAGCTATATGGTTTTTAAGTTCAGTATTAAAATATGACATTGATACTAAAGATGCCCGTTTTGAAAGTAAATTTCTTTCAATCATTGCCTATCCCGCAAATATTAAATGGCTATTAGTAGGTTTTATTTTTTTTAGTTTGGCTTTTTTTAATTTAGTTTTTAGTAGTTTTTCTTTTTCGAAGTCGGAGGCTATTTTAAAAAAAATGCAGCTTTTATCATCTGCAGCTTTTAGTTTAGGCCATGGTGGTAACGATTCACAAAAAGTTATGGGTATAATTGCTGCTGCTGTTGCTGTTTATATTAAGACAAATCCAGATGTAAATATGTCAGATGGATGGTTAGATCTAAATGTAATTCTACCCTCAGAACATAATGGAATTAAAATAGATGGTTCTATTCCATCATGGATTCCTTTAACGTGTTATTCAATAATTGCATTAGGTACTCTAAGTGGCGGATGGAAAATAGTTAAAACAATGGGTTCTAAAATTACTAAAGTAACAGCTTTCGAAGGAGTTGTTGCTGAATCCTCGGGTGCATTAACATTATTTATGACAGAACATTTTAAAATTCCTGTTTCTACAACTCATACCATTACAGGTTCAATAATTGGAGTTGGAATAACCAAAAGAGTTTCCGCTGTTAGATGGGGAGTTACTGTGAATTTAATATGGGCATGGATACTCACTATTCCGATTTCAGCTATTTTAGCTGGAATTCTATATTGGTTACTTTCATTTTTTATTTAATTAATATAGCTAAAGTTATATTATTTTGATGAATCTCTGACTAATCGTTTTAATATAGCCCACTGCTTTAAGGCATCTCTTGCATCAACAGCAGGATATCCAAGCACAGTTTTTCCTGGCTCAATATCTCCGGTAACTCCCGACCCTGCACCAACAATTGCGCCGCTACCTATAGTAGTATGATCTTTTATTGAGGCGCTTCCGCCAATGATTACTCCGTCCCCCAATGTAACTGAACCAGCTAATCCTGAATTTCCAGCCATTATACAAAATCGACCTAAAATACTATTATGTCCTATTTGAACTAGGTTATCTATCTTACATCCATCACCCACTATTGTAGAGCTAAATTTACCACGATCAACACAAGAGTTTGCTCCAATTTCAACCCAATTTCCTATAATTACATTACCAATTTGAGGAATTTTCACCAATCCTCTTTCTGGACATGGACGGAAACCAAAACCATCGGCTCCGATTGTTGCATTTGGATGAATGATACAATCAGTACCTATGTGACAGCGTTCTCTAATAACAGCTCCTGACCATATAACGGTATTATTCCCAATTGTAGATTCGTCTAAAATAGTAACATTAGGATATAATGTTACGTTATCTCCAAGAACTACATTTGGACCTAAATAACAACCAGCACTAATACGAG
Organism: Flavobacteriaceae bacterium; assembly: GCA_009926065.1. Taxonomy (GTDB): domain Bacteria; phylum Bacteroidota; class Bacteroidia; order Flavobacteriales; family Flavobacteriaceae; genus Flavobacterium. The sequence goes on along the minus strand of RFPP01000001.1, from coordinate 117,548 downwards.
TTCCATTTCCAATAGTAGCTGAGGCATCAATTGTAGCTGATGGGTGAATATTTACATTGAAAATAGGTGCAGGTGGCGCAAACAATTCTAGTACTTGAGACATGGCTAAATCGGCATTTTTAACTTTTATAAAGGCACGATTATTTCCAGGTTCTATAGATATATCCTCATTTACAATGGCTACACAAGCTTTTGAAGTTTCCCATAATTTTTCATACTTTTTATTTCCAATAAATGAAATTTCAGATTCTGAGGCTAGTTCCAATTGCTCAGGGGCAGTGATAATTTGATTTGTATATCCGATTATTTCACCTTGAAGTATTTTGTTGATTTGTTCTAAGGAATATGCCATTTGATTAAATTTAATAGTATAAAATAAGGCAATTAACCTCACATTTGCAACTTAAGTAATAAATAGTATTTGTAATTAATAGGTTTGTATAATTATAAAATTTAAGATAATAGACCAAAAGGTAACAGATTGAAAGATAGAAACAGGTGAAATAATAAAACCTAAGATTTAATTTCAACCAACCACCAACTATCAACTCACACCAAAAACTTACTTTTCTTCTTTTTGGCCCATCATCATTAAAAATGATTTCAAGAATTTGTCAATATCACCATTTAAAACGCCATCTACGTCACTACTTTCACAACCAGTTCTAACATCTTTTACTAACTTGTAGGGTTGCATTACATAGTTTCGGATTTGTGAGCCCCATTCAATTTTCATTTTTCCTGCCTCAATATCAGCTCTTTGAGCTTGTTTCTTTTTTAATTCAATCTCATATAATTGTGAACGCAACATTTGCATGGCTCGCTGTCGGTTGTCTTGTTGGGACCTTGTTTCGGAACATTGAATTTGAATTCCTGTAGGCTTATGAACCAATTGTACTTTGGTTTCAACCTTATTTACATTTTGCCCACCTGCACCACTAGATCTCGATGTAGTAATTTCTATATCCGCTGGGTTAATTTCAATTTCTATACTATCATCAACCAACGGATATACATAAACAGAAGCAAATGATGTATGTCTTTTAGCATTACTATCAAATGGTGAAATTCTCACCAATCGATGCACTCCATTTTCACCTTTCAAATAACCAAAAGAATAATCTCCTTCAAATTCTATTGTTACTGTTTTTATGCCCGCAACGTCTCCTTCTTGATAATTTAATTCTTTTATTTTATATCCCGATTTTTCACCCCACATCATATACATTCTCATCAACATAGAAGCCCAATCACAACTTTCAGTTCCACCTGCACCTGCTGTTATTTGAAGTACTGCACTTAAAGTATCTCCTTCGTCAGAGAGCATGTTTCTAAACTCAATTGACTCAATATGGGAATTTGTCAATTGATATTGTTCTTCTAATTCTTCGGTAGTTAATTCTCCCTCTTTAAAAAATTCGTAAGCTAATAGTAATTCTTCAACCAAATTATTAGCTTTATTATAATCATCTACCCATTTTTTCTTAGATCGAAGGTTTTTTACAAACAGTTCCGCTTCTTTTGGATTGGTCCAAAATTCGGGTGCTAAGGTCTTTTCTTCCTCGTTTGTAATCTCAATTATTTTCGTTTCAACGTCAAAGATACCTCCTCAACGCACCAAGGCGTTCTACAATACCTTTTATTTGTTCGGTAGTTGTCATAAATTATTCTAATTTTGTAAAGCAAAAATAGGATATTTTTTTATAAAGAGACAACAAATGATTTTCTTGTATTTAATTGAAACAATATGGATATTAATTTAGTAAGTGATACAGTAACCAAGCCTACTCCGGAAATGTTACAGTTTATGTTCAAAGCACAAGTTGGAGATGATGTTTATAAACAAGATCTAACAGCAATTGAATTAGAAAATAAGATTGCTAATTTTTTTGGTTTTGAAGCTGGTTTATTTTTTCCGTCAGGTACTATGGCCAATCAAACTGCAATTAAATTGCATACACAACCAGGCGAACAGTTAATTGCTGATAAATGGGCTCATGTTTATAATTATGAAGGTGGTGGAGTTTCATTTAATAGTGGGGTTTCCTGTTGTCTATTAGATGGGAATCGAGGAATGATTACAGCTGAACAAGTTTCGGGAGCTATTAATAATCCAGAGTTTTATCATAGTCCGTTAACAAGCTTAGTTTGCGTTGAAAATACAACCAATAAAGGAGGAGGAGCATGTTATGATTTTAATGAATTCAAAAAAATACGACAGGTTTGCGATAATAATAATTTAAAATTTCATTTGGATGGCGCTCGTATTTGGAATGCTTTGGTTGCAACCAATGACAATGCGTCTAACTATGGAAAGGTATTTCATACCATGTCTGTATGTTTTTCTAAAGGAATGGGAGCACCTGTAGGATCTGTACTTTTATCAGATAAAGTAACCATTAATAGAGCACTAAGAATCAGGAAAATACTTGGTGGTGGAATGAGACAAATTGGTTACTTAGCGGCCGCTTGTTTATTTGCATTTGATCACAATATAGAGAGATTAATTCAAGACCACCAACGAGCTAAAGAATTAGCGGATTTACTTAAAATTTTACCATGGGTTTCGGTTGTAGAACCTGTAGAGACTAACATTTTAATTTTTTCGGTTCAGTCTTCTGTAGACGAAAATCAATTGATGGAAAAATTGAAACAAAAAGGAATTCAAATAAGTTCCATGGGACATGGAAAATTAAGGATAGTAACTCATTTAGATTATAAACAAGAAATGCACAATTATGTTCTTGAAACATTAAAAAAGTTGAAGCTTTGAGTTATTTTTTCAGATGGTTACCTTATCAATCAATATAAATTATATGATTTATTTCGTAAATTTGCACCTTAAATCAAAAAAACAATTTAAATGGAAAACGGTATATACGCTAAATTTAATACTTCAAAAGGTTCAATATTAGTAAAATTAACTCATGATTTAACTCCAGGTACAGTCGGAAACTTCGTAGGTTTGGCAGAAGGAAATCTTGAAAATAAGGTTAAACCTCAAGGAACTAAATATTATGATGGATTGAAATTTCACCGGGTAATTCCCGATTTTATGATTCAATGTGGATGCCCTCACGGAACAGGAACAGGGGGTCCAGGTTACAGTTTTGATGACGAATTTCATCCTACACTTAAACACAATCGTCCAGGAGTTTTATCTATGGCAAATTCTGGTCCAGCAAGTAATGGTTCTCAGTTTTTCATTACCCATGTTCCAACAGAATGGTTGGATAATAAACATACTGTTTTTGGTCATGTAGTTGAAGGACAAGATATTGTAGATGAAGTTTCTCAGGGTGATTCTTTGGATTCTGTTGAAATTGTTAGAGTAGGAGACGAAGCTCAAAAGTGGAATGCAATTGAAGCTTTCATCACTTTTAAAGGGGAAAGAAATAAACGTGACGCTGCTTTAAAAGCAGAGGCAGAAGCAAAAATGGAACAATTAGCTACTGGTTTTGATAAAACAGAAAGCGGGTTGCGTTATAAATTGATTCAAAAAGGAAATGGTAAAAAAGCTGAAAATGGAAAAACAGTTTCAGTACATTATACAGGTCAATTGGAAGACGGTAAAATATTTGACAGTTCATATCCACGAAAAAAACCTATTGAATTTCCTTTAGGAATGGGTAATGTCATTGAAGGTTGGGATGAAGGAATTGCATTGCTACAAGTGGGTGATAAAGCACGTTTTGTAATTCCATCTGATCTAGCTTATGGAACTCGTGGAGCTGGAGGAGTAATTCCACCAAATGCTACTTTAATATTTGATGTTGAATTAATGGACGTAAAATAATACGTTCTTAATCTAAATATTTGATTATAATTAAATCCCAATAGCAGTTGTTATTGGGATTTTTTTTATTTATGTTAAAAAAAAATGAAAATAAAATTAATCTCTCTTGCCACCACTCTTTCAATATTATTTTCATGTGCTTCAAAATCGGTAGTTACTGATATTTCTAAAACGGCTGCACCATTAGAGATTAAGGTGGCTCAAGAAGTTAATCCGGTTGAAAATACAGTTGTTACTGAAACTAAACCAGTTGTCGCAAAGTTTACGATGTTAACCAGAGAACTTTACGAAAGTAAAATTCTTTTCGAAAATAGCTGTAACCAATGTCATAAATTATATTTTCCAAATGAATATAGTAAAGAACAATGGCCTAAAATTTTAAAAAACATGCAAAAAAATACTGAACTTAGCGACACACAAATTATAGGAATTCTAGATTATATATACTCTCAGATTTAATTATAAAAAAAAATCGGAAGTTATGCTTCCGATTTTTTCTTTTAATTTAAATATCATCAAAATCAATATCAGTAAAATTTGTTGATGAAGAAGGAATTTCTTGATCTTCCTTTGAATCGTTTTTATTTTCTTTTTTGAAATCTCTTTGGTGTCTTTCAGAAATTACTTCTTCTCCTTTGTGATTTAAAACATAAGAAGTCATCTCATTTAAAATTTCAGTAAAATCATTAAAATCTTCTTTGTATAAATAAATTTTATGCTTTTTGAAGTGAAATGAACCATCCTCTTCTGTGAATTTTTTACTTTCTGTGATTGTTATGTAATAATCATCAGCTTTTGTGGCTCTTACGTCAAAGAAATAAGTTCTTCTTCCTGCTCTCAAAACTTTAGAAAAGATTTCATCTTTTTCTAACATATCATTTTCTCTCATATTCGTTTTTTAAGTTTAATTTCATTCAAAAATGATAAAAAAAGGAATAATAAACAAGATTTATATTAAATCTTTTTCAGAAAGTTGTTTTAAATATAACTCTTTATAATAACCTTCTTCGTTTACTAATTGATTATGAGGTCCTTGTTGGATTACTGAGCCATCTTCAATGATAATTATATTGTCCGCATTTTTAGCCGATGAAACTCTATTACTAACAATTATAGTAGTTTTATTTTTACAATATTCTTTTAGATTACTCAAAATAATCTCCTCAGTTTCTGTATCAACAGCTGATAAACAATCATCAAGCAATAAAATTTCTGGGTCTTTTATCAATGCTCTTGCAATAGAAACTCTTTGTTTTTGTCCTCCAGATAATGTAATTCCTCTTTCTCCTAAAATAGTGTCATATTGGTTAGTAAAATTCACTATATTATCATGAACAGCTGCTTTTTTTGCAACATCAATTATTTCCTGGTCGGTTGCGTTTTCCTTTCCAAATTTGATATTATTTTTAATCGAATCTGAGAATAAAAAGGCATCCTGAGGTACTATGGCAATACTATTTCTCAAATCAAATAAATTTACAGAATCAATCGGTTTTCCATCAATTAATATTTTTCCACTGGACACATCATACAGTCGACTAATTAAAGTTAAAATGCTCGATTTTCCCGATCCTGTTTTTCCTAAAATTGCAAGAGTCTCTCCTTTGTTAACTGTAAACGAAATGTTATTCAGCGCTTTAATATTAGTGTCATCATAAATAAAAGTAACATCTTCAAAAGAAATTTTGCCTTCAATTTTAGTATTTGTTTCCGAATTGTTTCTTATTTCTGGTACAATTTTTAAAAATTCATTAATACGTTTTTGAGATGCTTCAGCCTCTTGTACCATAGATGAAATCCAACCCAAAGATGCAACTGGCCAAGTTAACATATTTACATAAAGAATAAATTCTGCTATTACTCCTATGCTTTTAATAGTTCCATTAATGTAAAGTAATCCTCCAAAGTAAACGACAACTAAGTTACTTAATCCAATTAAAGCCAACATTAACGGACCGAATAAAGATTGAACTTTAGCTAAGCTCATACTTTTTTCCTTACTTTCAAGTGACAATTTATACATGTTATCTTCTTGCTGTTGTTCTAAAGAATACGCTTTTACAACTCTAATACCACTAAAAATTTCTTGGGTAAAACTCGATATTTTTGACAAATATTGCTGGAATATTGTACTTCTTTTGTTGATTTGTTTACTTAATTGAAAAATAGCATACGACAAAATAGGCAATGGAAATAAAGTGTACAAAGTTAATTCAGGAGAAACTCTGTACATGTAAACTATTACAATAGCAAATCTAATAAAAGTATTAATAGTGTACATTACAGCGGGACCCACATACATTCTGACTTTTCCAACATCTTCACTAATTCGGTTCATTAAATCACCAGTTCGATTTTGCTTATAAAAAATTTGACTCAGATTTTCATATTGTTGAAAAACTTCATTTTTAAGATCAAATTCTATAAGTCTTGACATTACTATCAGAGTTTGTCGCATTAAAAAAGTTAGAAATCCAGCAATTATGGTTGTAATAATTATAATGGTTACATTGTGAAATAATTCATCTCGAATTAGTATATTATCTGCCAAGTTGGATTCAGAATATCTTTCGATAGATTCAAATGATTTACTGATTAATTTTGGGGTATATAATGAAAAAATCTGAGCAATTATTGTAATAAAAATACCAAGTAAGAATCGGAATTTATATTTAATAAAATACTTATTAAGGTATTGTAATTCTTTCATTAGTTGATGAAATGTTTATAAATAAATAAAGAAATTAGAGATAGGTCAATTTCAATGCAAATATAGAGTTTTAAAAATAAAATTTCTTAAAGTCATTTCTTTATTTCTACCTAATGATTGACGGTATTTATTTCAAGAATATAAGTAAAATGACATTTGTAATACTTTATATTATAAAAAATAATACTATTTTTGCCCCGTCAAAGATTTTTATAATAATCAAACAAGTTCTTGCCTAGTGTTAAACAGAAGACATATCCGCGTTAAAGTAATGCAATCGATTTATGCGATGCATCTAAATGGTTCTGAAAGTATTGAAAATCACGAAAAATTATTGCTTAAAAGTGCAGATAATATTTTGGATTTATATTTAGTAATGTTGTCTTCATTAATAGAAATTGCAAAAAGAGAATCTTTATTTATTGAAAAATCAGCTCAAAAACATACCGCAACTTCACAAGAAAAAAATCCAAACAAAAAATTCATTAACAATAGTATAATTAATTTATTATCTAATAATAATTCCTTGAATACTATGTTAATTGAAAGAAATATTAATCATTGGGATTTGAATTATGACTATATAAAAATCCTTACAGATACAATTAAAGATAGCGATTTGTATAAAAAATACATGTCAAACGAAATCAATAATTTTGAAGAAGACAAGCGTTTTATTATTGATATATTTACAGAAATTATTGTTCCAAACGATAAATTTTATGAGTTTTTAGAAGATAATAACTTAACTTGGATAGATGATATCCCCGTAGTAAACACTCATATTGTAAAGCAGTTAAATCTGATTAAATCAAATAAAAATAACTCTTTTTCTGTTTCTAAAATTTTTAAAGACCAAGAAGACAAGGAGTATTTAACTAACTTATTTGTTAAAACGGTACTAAACGAAGTAGAGTTTGCCAAAGATTTTGTTGACAAAACGCCTAATTGGGACTCTGAACGTATTGCCGAATTAGATGCAATTATTATAAAAATGGCCATTTGTGAGTTTTTAAAATTTCCATCAATACCTGTTAAAGTTACTATTAACGAATATTTAGAGATTGCTAAAGAATATTCTACGCCAAAAAGTAGTATTTTTATCAACGGAATTTTAGATAACCTTGTTAAAGAATATTCAACGAAAAATAAATTAAATAAAATAGGTAGAGGTTTAATTTAAAACAATAAACTATGATTAAAAATATAATAATTCTTTCAGCTTTAAGTTCACTATTTATTTTGGGAGCTTGCAAAAAAAATGAAGATATCAATTCAGCGCCACATTCTGCAATTTCTAACCCTGCAGAATTAGGAATTCCAAACATAGAAAAAAGAGATATTCCTAAAGATGGTAAATATCCAGAAATGACTTTTACTTCAAAAGAACATGATTTTGGTGTTATTGAAGCAAATTCAATCGTAAATTATTCTTTTACTTTTAAAAATACTGGAGAAGCAGATTTAATAATATCAAGAGCATTGGGTTCTTGCGGTTGTACGATTCCGGAATATCCTAAAGAACCAATTAAAATGGGTGAATCTGGGAAAATTGATGTTTCGTTTAATTCTGCCAACAAGCACGGAAACCAACAAAAATCAATTACGATTTACACCAATACTAAAGCAGGAGCTGAATCATTATATATAATGGCGTCAATTAAAGAATAATAACTTAAATAAAAAAACTATGGAATCTAATACTATCATCTCTTTTATTTTAATGTTTGCTGTATTTTATTTATTTATAATTAGACCACAACAGACAAAATTAAAAAAAGAAAGAGAATTTGAAAGTGCTTTAAAAGTGGGCGATAAAATAATTACAAAAAGTGGAATTCACGGTAAAATAGCTGAAATCTCTGAAACAACTGTTGTTATCGAAACAATGTCAGGAAAATTAAAAATGGAGCGTTCAGCAATTTCAATGGAAATGACTACTGCGTTAAACAAGAAATAAGTTTTTAAACCAAAATTAATTATATTTTTTTCTTGTTTTTGAAATCAGTATTTGCGGTTAATTGAGCAATTTTAACAATTACCTCAATAGCCTTCTGCATGCTTTCAACCGGAACATATTCGTATTTTCCATGAAAATTGTGTCCACCAGCAAAAATATTTGGACAAGGAAGTCCCATATAAGACAATTGAGATCCGTCAGTTCCACCTCGAATTGGCTTAATTAATGGCTTAATTCCCAATTCCCTCATCGCCTTTTCGGCAATATCAACAATATATTTTACCGGCATCACCTTTTCTTTCATATTGTAATATTGGTCTTTTACTTCCGCAATGCAAATATCTTCTCCAAACTGTTTTGCGTATTGCTTGTTGATTTTTTTTGCAATTTTATGAATGGTGTCTTTTCGTTTTTTGAATTTACTTGCGCTGTGGTCTCTAATTATTAATTCTAAAACGGTTTCTTCAATACTTCCATTCAAATGGTGAACATGAAAAAATCCTTCGTAACCTCTAGTTTCTTGTGGCGTTTCGTTTTTTGGTAATTGGTTGATAAAGTCATTAGCAATCAACATCGAATTAATCATTTTCCCTTTTGCATATCCAGGGTGAACACTTTTACCTTTAAAGGTAATTTTAGCTCCAGCAGCATTAAAATTTTCATATTCTAATTCACCAATTTGACTTCCATCCATCGTATAAGCCCATTGAGCACCAAATTTCTTTACATCAAATTTATGAGCGCCACGACCAATTTCTTCATCAGGGGTAAAGCCAACTCGAATTTTACCGTGTTTAATGTCAGGATTATTAATCAAATATTCCATCGCAGTAACAATTTCGGTTATTCCTGCTTTATCATCTGCGCCAAGCAAAGTCAATCCATCAGTGGTAATTAAAGTTTGTCCTTTATATAAAAGTAGGTCTTTGAAGTATTTTGGGGATAAAATTATATTATTTTCTTTATTTAAAACAATATCGTTTCCATCGTAATTTTTTATAATCTGCGGATTTACATTTGCCCCTGTAAAATCAGGAGTTGTATCAAAATGTGATACAAATCCAATTGTTGGAACATCATGACTTACATTACTGGGTAAAGTTGCCATTATGTATGCATTTTTATCAATAGTAACCTCTTCTAAACCAATTGATTTTAATTCTTCAACTAATTTATTTGCCAAATTCCATTGTTTTTTTGTGCTCGGAGTTGTTTTTGAGTTTGGATCAGATTCAGTATCGATAATGACATAACTAATAAAACGGTCGATGATATTTTGCATATATTATTTATTTTTTATGGAAACAAATATAACGATATTTTTCATGTAATAATTCTTGGGTTTAACCAAATTTTATTAAATATTGTTATAAATTGCATCCTATAATTTTACTAAACTAAACACCTTGAGTTCAAATAAAAACCAACATTTAAAAGTGCCTTTATTGTTAATTATAATTGGTAAAGTATTACAATTAATTTCAACCAAATGGACTACTTTGTACCTTTCCAAATTGTTTACAACACCCATAAAACACAAAATTCCGAAACGGGAGGTACAAATGGATTTAAATAGCAATCAAACAAAAATTAATGTTTCTAAAATTAATAAGAACATTGTTGTTTACCAATTAGGAACTGGCGAAAAGAAAATACTCTTAGTTCATGGTTGGTCGGGAAGGGGAACTCAATTAGTTAAATTTGCTGATACTTTGGTTGCTAAAGGTTATTCTATAGTTAGTTTTGATGCTCCTGCACATGGAAAATCACCCGGAAATACAACCATTATGACCGATTTTATTGCTTCAATAGTTGAAGTTAATAATAAATTTGGACCTTTTGATGCAGCTGTCGGCCATTCTTTAGGAGGAATGTCATTGTTGAACGCAGTTAAATCGGGATTAAAAATCAATCGATTAGTAATCATTGGGAGTGGTGACAAGGTGAAAGATATTTTAATTGATTTTGTGTCAAAACTGAAGTTAAAACAGGAGTTTAGCAATCATTTGCAGCAGCATTTCGAAAAGAAATACAATACTGAAATGGAATCTTACTCCGGGTATCTTGCAGCAAAAACCATAACTATTCCAGTATTAGTAATTCATGATGAGAATGATTATGAAGTGCCAGTTACTGCTTCAAAAAATATCTTTGCAAATTTAAAAAATGCCGATCTACTTTTAACAAGTAATTTAGGTCATCGAAAAATTTTAGGTAATAAAGATGTCATTGAAAAAACTATCAATTTTATTATTAATTAACTATGAAAAAATCAATTATTATTTTACTATTAACTTTTTCCCATGTCGGGATAGCGCAGAAAAAAACTCCTAAATTTGAGATACAAAAATCTGAATCTCAATGGAGAAAAGAACTAACTCCTGAGGAATATGAAGTTTTAAGAGAAAAAGGAACAGAGCGTCCTTTCTCAGGAAAATATGTAAACAACTTTGATAAAGGTATTTATGTATGTGCTGGATGTGACAATTTGCTTTTTTATTCTGATGCTAAATTCCATTCAGATTGTGGATGGCCCTCATTTGATAAAGCGGTAAAAGGATCTGTTATTTATGTTCAAGATTCAAGTTATGGAATGGATAGAACTGAAGTTAATTGTGCAAAATGTGGAGGTCATTTAGGTCATGTTTTTGATGATGGCCCAACCAAAACAGGACAACGATATTGTACCAATTCAGTTTCTGTTAAATTTATACCAACAAAAAAATGAGTAATATGATTGAAAAAACAGAGCAGGAGTGGAAAGATCAATTGGGCTTAGAGCGCTATAGAATTCTTCGACAAAAAGGGACGGAATTTCCTAATTCAGGCCAGTACAACATGCACTTTGAATTGGGAACTTATGTTTGCGGCGGTTGCGCTGAACCTTTATTTGAGAGTGATTCCAAATTTAATTCGCATTGTGGATGGCCATCATTTGACGATTCAATTCCAGGAAAAATAGATTTTATTAAAGATACTTCCCACGGAATGATTCGAACCGAAATTGTATGCGCTAAATGCAAAGGTCATCTTGGACATATTTTTGACGATGGACCTACAAAAACGAGAAAACGATATTGTGTGAATTCACTTTCTGTTGATTTTATTAAAAAGTAATAATTTTATAATTTATTAGTTTTGTAATAAATGATTTCAAAATCCTAATTATATGAAAAAACAATTATTTGCCTATTTACTATTTTTTATTATGATTTTCTCGTGTGTTAAAAATCCATTTACAGGGAAAAGCAACTTGAATTTTGTTTCTAATAATGAGTTATTTCCTACCTCTTTTCAACAATATGGTTCTTTTCTTAAAGAAAATAAAGTCATAACAGGTACCGCTGACGCCAAGCGTGTTGAAATAGTAGGTTTAAAAATTAAATTGGCTGCCGAAAAATATTTAGAAGCCAACGGCTATAAAGAGTATCTGAAGGATTATGCATGGGAATATAAATTGGTCGAAAGTAAAGAAGTAAATGCGTGGTGTTTGCCAGGCGGAAAAATTGTTTTTTATTCTGCAATTCTACCAATATGTAAAGACGATGCTGGAATGGCTGCAGTTATGGGGCACGAAGTCGCTCATGCTTTAGCAAATCACGGGGCTCAAAGAATGAGTGCTGGAATTCTACAACAAGCAGGAGCAGGGCTAGTAGGAGTAGCTGTAGACACTAAAAGTAGTCAAGAAAAACAACTATGGATGACTGCCTATGGGGGAATTACTCAATATGGCGCTATGTTACCATTTAATAGAAGTCACGAAAGTGAAGCTGATAAAATAGGATTAATTTTAATGTCAATAGCTGGTTACGATCCGAATACAGCGGTTTCTTTTTGGGAAAGAATGTCAGCAAATTCAGGTGGTAAAAGCCAGCCCGAATTTTTAAGTACGCACCCTTCTGATGCTACGAGAATTCAAAATTTGAAGAAATTAATTCCAGAAGCTAAATTACAAGCAGCAAAATTCGGTGTAGTTTTCAAATAAAACCTTATCTTCGAGCTTTAGTATTAATAAAATTCCAAATTAATCCCTCCTAATTTATGCTAAAACTTGAAAAAGGAAATTCGAAATTATTAAACGCTTGGGCCTTCTATGATTGGGCAAACTCTGTTTATAGCCTGGTTATAGCTTCCGCAATTTTTCCAATATTTTACGGTGCTTTATTTAGCATAAAAGGAAGTTTATATATTAATGTTTTTGGCGCCACATTAAAAAGTACGGCTTTGATAAGTTTCGTTACTGCAGCCGCATTTTTATTAGTAGCCTTTTTTTCTCCATTACTGTCAGGAATAGCCGATTTTGCAGGAAATAAAAAGAATTTTATGAAGTTCTTTTGCTATCTTGGAGCTTTATCCTGTATCGCTCTTTACTGGTTTTCATTAGAAAATATTTATTGGAGTTTGTTGGCTTATTTTCTAGGTTTGGTTGGATTTTGGGGAAGTTTAGTGTTTTATAATTCCTATTTACCAGATATTGCTTTTCCAGAACAACATGACGCTGTTAGCGCAAAAGGTTTTTCTCTTGGTTACATTGGAAGTGTTATATTACTAATTGTAAATCTTGCCATGGTCATGAAACCTGAATTATTTGGAATCTCAGGAACTTCTGGAGAAGCTAAAATGATAGCTATGAGGTATTCATTTGTTTCTGTTGGTGTTTGGTGGATCCTGTTCAGTCAATATACTTTTTACTATTTGCCAAAAGGAAATAAAGGTCAAAAAGTCACTAAATCAGTTATATTTAATGGTTTCCTTGAACTTAAAAAAGTATGGATTTTATTAGGTGAAAACCTTAAATTAAAACAATTTTTAAGTAGCTTTTTTGTTTATGGAATGGCAGTGCAAACCGTTATGATTGTGGCAGTTTATTTTGGTGAACAAGAAATACAATGGGCTTCAGATAGTGAAAAAACTTCAGGTTTGATAATTAGTATTTTGGTAATTCAATTGGTGGCTATTTTAGGAGCAATAATAACTTCTAAAGCTTCGGCAAAATTTGGAAACATAGTTACTTTGATTTTTCTTAATTGCGTTTGGGCTATATTGTGCGTGGCAGCTTTTTTTGTAATTAAGCCAATTGAGTTTTATATTACTGCTGGTTTTGTTGGATTGGTAATGGGTGGAATCCAAGCACTTTCAAGATCTACATATTCAAAATTATTACCTGAAACCAATGATACCGCATCCTTTTTTAGTTTTTATGATGTAACAGAAAAAATAGGTATTGTAATTGGAATGTTATTATATGGAATTATTGATCAAGTAACCGGAAGCCCAAGATATTCAATTATTTTTCTTTGTTTGTTCTTCATTTCAGGAATATTATTATTATTAAGACTTAGAAAAATTCCAAACGAATAATATTTTTAAATTATATTTGACAAAAATTAAAAAAATTAAAATGAAAACAATTAAATTCTCGCATGTAGTTCTAGCTGTGATATCATTTTTTTCAATTTCTTCATGTAATATTGAACCTGTAGATCCAGATTTATTAGGTAATCTAATAAATCCTGCTAGCGTGGCAGGAACCTATAGAATGACTGCTTTTAATACCGGAATTCCAACCGATTTAAATAATGATGGTATTTCATCCACCAATCAAATGCTTGAAACAACGTGCTTTAATGGAAATATAATAGTAATAAATCCTGACGGTACTTTTACAGCAACTTCTAAAGGAGTTGAAATCAGCCCTTCTACTTCTATAACCTGTTATTCTGACCCAGATTATAGTGGAACTTGGACATTAAATGCAACAGTTTTAAAGTTAACCTATGTAGATGCCGGTGTAATAGTTGAAAATTTATTTTCAGTATCTGGAAACACTTTACTATACTCAGTTCCCCAAGGACAAATTGTTGGAACTACTTCAACTGATGTTCCTATATATCTAACAACTAGTTTTAATATTATCTATACTAAATAATCAATATTGGCGAATCATTAAATAAGCTATCTTTCTGGGATAGCTTTTTTTTCCGAATGGCATAATGATTGCATTACATTAGTTAAATAATCAATCTAAAGTTCTATTTAACTTTGTTATTACAAATGAATACAAGGATTTATAACTGATTTTTTGTTTATGTAACATTAAAAAAATAATTCAAAACGACTACATTATATATATATGTCAAATCCAAAAATAATTACAATTGACAATTTGTCACTTCAAGAATTTGATTCAGAAGCCGATTTAATTCCGCTTTTAACACCTGAAGACGAAGAAGAAATAAACAATGAAGAATTGCCTCTATCATTGGCGATTTTACCATTACGAAATACTGTACTTTTTCCAGGAGTTGTAATTCCAATTACCGCCGGAAGAGATAAATCCATTAAGTTAATTAACGATGCCAATGCGGCTGGAAATGATATTGGGGTAGTTTCTCAAAAAAATGAAGACGTTGAAGATCCAACTGAAAATGATATTCATTCTGTGGGAACTGTTGCAAAAATATTGAGAGTATTAAAAATGCCTGATGGAAACATCACCGTAATCCTACAAGGAAAGAAACGTTTTGAGATTGATAAAATTATTTCTGAAAAACCATATTTAAAAGCATCTGTAAGAAATATTACTGAATCTCAACCTTTAAAAAAAGATAAGGAATTTGATGTTATTATCGATTCTATTAAGGATTTATCGATTCAAATAATCAAGGAAAGTCCTAATATTCCAACCGAAGCTACTTTTGCAATCAAAAACATTGAAAGCAGATCTTTCTTGATCAATTTTGTGTCTTCAAACATGAATTTGTCTGTTAAAGAAAAACAAGAGTTGTTGAATATTACTGATTTGAAGGACAGAGCTTTAGAAACTTTAAGATATATGAATATTGAACTTCAAAAATTGGAGTTGAAAAACGATATTCAATCTAAAGTTCGATTTGATTTGGATCAACAACAACGAGAGTACTTTTTGCACCAGCAAATGAAAACTATCCAAGAGGAATTGGGCGGTGTTTCTCAGGAGGAAGAAATTGAAGAAATGGCTTTCAAAGCTTCTCAAAAGAAATGGAATGAGGAAACAAAAAAACATTTCGATAAAGAGCTTACAAAGATGAGAAGAATGAATCCGCAAGCCCCCGATTTTGGAATACAACGCAATTATTTAGAATTGTTTTTAGACTTGCCTTGGAATGAATATTCTAAAGATAATTTTGATTTAAAAAGAGCTCAGAAAATTCTTGACAGAGAACACTTCGGATTGGAAGAAGTGAAGAAAAGAATGATCGAACATTTGGCAGTTTTAAAATTGCGAAATGATATGAAATCACCAATCATCTGTTTAACAGGACCTCCGGGTGTGGGTAAAACATCAATTGGGAAGTCGGTTGCAGAAGCATTGGGAAGAAAATACGTTCGTATTTCCCTAGGTGGCCTTCGTGATGAATCGGAAATCCGTGGTCATAGAAAAACCTATATTGGAGCAATGTCAGGAAGAATTATCCAGAGTTTGAAAAAAGCGGGAACCTCTAATCCAGTGTTTGTATTAGATGAAATAGACAAATTAGCTTTAGGAAATCAAGGTGATCCTTCTTCAGCATTATTAGAAGTTTTGGATCCTGAACAAAACAGTTCTTTTTATGATAATTTCCTTGAATTGGGTTATGATTTATCGAAAGTAATGTTCATTGCGACTTCAAATAATATGGCGACAATCCAACCTGCTTTGCGTGACAGAATGGAGGTCATAAAAATGTCAGGATATACTATTGAAGAGAAAATCGAAATTGCACGCCAACATCTTTTCCCACGTCAATTGAAAGAACACGGTTTGTCGACTAAAGATTTGACTATTGGTAAAAAACAAATAGAAAAAATTGTTGAAGGATATACACGTGAATCCGGGGTTCGTGGTTTAGAAGCAAAAATTGCGCAAGTGATTAGAAATGCAGCCAAATCAATCGCGATGGACGAAAAATACAATAAAAAAATAACCGACCAGGACATCGTGAAAGTTTTGGGTGTTCCTCGATTAGAACGCGATAAATACGAAAATAACGATGTGGCTGGGGTTGTAACTGGATTGGCTTGGACCAGCGTTGGAGGTGACATTCTATTTATAGAATCACTGATTTCAAAAGGAAAAGGATCCATGACTATTACTGGAAATCTAGGTACGGTAATGAAGGAATCGGCAACAATTGCTTTAGAATATATTAAATCAAATGCGGATATTTTCGGAATTGATCCTGAGTTATTGTCAAAATACAATGTTCACTTGCACGTTCCTGAAGGGGCAACACCAAAAGACGGACCAAGTGCTGGTATTGCAATGTTAACATCCTTAGTGTCTTTATTTACACAAAAAAGAGTTAAGAAAAGCCTTGCTATGACTGGAGAAATCACTTTAAGAGGTAAAGTTTTGCCTGTTGGTGGAATCAAGGAAAAAATCTTGGCTGCCAAAAGAGCCAATATCAAAGAGATTATTCTTTGTCATGAAAATAAAAGTGATGTTGACGAAATCAAACCGGAATATCTTGATGGCTTGACTTTTCATTATGTAAAAGAAATGAGCGAAGTTCTTAAAATTGCACTTTTGGATCAGAAAGTCAAAAACGCAAAAGTATTATAGTTCAAAAACGGCTAAGAAATTAGCCGTTTTTTTTATTAAAAATAATATCTTCGCAATTGCGTTATCTATGCATAAATAATAAAAATGTTCAATAAATACCTATATACTTTTCTGTTCCTTTTTTGTACCGTAACTTATGGTCAAATTGGTGGTCAGTCTGTATATCAATTTTTGAATCTGGTTACTTCGCCTCGACAAGCGGCTTTGGGTGGAAAAACCGTAACTATTTATGATGAAGATGTTAATCAAGCTAATTTTAATCCTGCGACAATTAATGATCTAATGGACAATCATTTGGCAATGAATTACGGAAATTATTTTGGTGAAGTTACCTACGGAACGGCTTCCTATGCTTATACTTTTGATCGCCGAATTCAAACATTTCAAGCCGGTATTAATTATATCAATTACGGAAAATTTCAAGGAACAGACGAAACAGGAAATTTTACTTCGGAATTTACAGGAAGCGAAATCGCTCTATCCATGGGATATTCTTTTATGATTCCTGATATTCCCATTCATTTTGGAACTTCAGCAAAATTTATTTCATCCAATTTAGAAAGGTACAATTCTTTAGGTGGTGCTATTGATATTGGCGCTTTGTTTATTGACGAAAGAAACGATGTCAATTGGGCTTTGGTAGTGAGAAATATTGGAACACAATTCACTTCCTATTCAGGTGTGAATGAAAAATTACCGATGGAAGTTTTAATTGGAGTTTCTCAACAAGTTGAAAATGTTCCCATTCGTTGGCACTTAACATTAGAAAATTTACAGCAGTGGAATATTGCATTTTCAAATCCCGCACGTGCCGTTGGATCAATTGACGGTGGTTCAACGCCAGAAAAGGTTTCCTTTTTTAATAATGCTTTACGTCACGTAATTATAGGAGCTGAATTATTCCCTCAAAAAGGTTTTAATCTCCGCGTGGGTTATAACTTTCGAAGAGGCGAGGAGTTGAGTGTTTTAGAACAACGTACCTTTGCAGGAATGTCGTTTGGTTTTGGATTAAAATTCAATAACATGAAATTAAATTATTCCTACTCAAGATATACAATGGCAGGAAATACGAGTTTATTTGGTTTAACTATTAACTTTCAAGAATAGATTTTGGATAAAAAAATTACTATTGCAATCGACGGATTCTCCTCTACTGGAAAAAGTACTTTGGCAAAACAATTGGCAAAACATTTAGGTTATGTCTATGTGGATACTGGCGCTATGTATCGTGCTGTAACCTATTTTGCTATGAAAAATGAATTTATTAATAACGACCATTTTGATAAATTGTCATTGATAAATAGTTTGCAAAATATCAAATTGCACTTCCAATTTAATCCCGAGTTGGGCTTTGCAGAAATGTATTTGAACAATGAAAACATCGAAAAACAAATTCGCACCATTGAGGTTTCCAACTTTGTAAGTAAGGTAGCCGAAGTTTCAGAAGTTCGTGCTAAATTAGTAGAGCAACAACAAGAAATGGGCAAGAACAAAGGAATTGTAATGGACGGAAGAGACATTGCTTCGGTGGTTTTCCCCAATGCCGAACTTAAAATTTTCATGACTGCCAGTGCGCAAACTCGTGCTCAAAGACGCTTTGAGGAATTACAACAAAAAGGCGATACGGTTTCATTTGACGAAGTATTAAAAAACGTTGAAGAACGCGATTATATTGACACACACCGCGCCGATTCTCCTTTAGTTAAAGATAAAAATGCTATTGAAATTGATAATTCCAATTTGTCAAGAGAAGAACAATTTGACCAAGTATTGAATTTAGTGACTACAATTTTAGGATAATTGCTCCATTTGTATCAATAAATTATTAGATTTACAAAACTATTAAATAACCAAAAATACAAACCTATGAATATTAAAAATCGTCTTACTTTAATGAGTTTCCTGCAGTTTTTTGTTTGGGGAGCTTGGTTGATTACCGTTGGAAATTATTGGTTCGCTTCTAAACAATGGAGTGGCGCTGAATTTGGAGCTGTATTTTCAACTTTGGGACTTTCTTCAATATTGATGCCGGCATTAACGGGAATCATTGCGGATAAATACATGAATGCTGAAAAATTATACGGAATTTTACACATTCTAGGTGGTTTAATCCTTTGTTATATTCCTCAAGTTGATTCTCCAACTTCCTTTTTCTGGGTGATTTTTATGGCGATGCTTTGTTACATGCCAACCATTTCGCTTTCCAATTCTATTGCTTACACGATTTTGAAAGACCATAAATTTGACGTGGTAAAAGTATTTCCGCCTATTCGCGTTTGGGGAACTATTGGTTTCATTGTTGCGATGTGGATTACCAATTTAACAGGAAATAAAGCTTCCGCAAATATGTTTTACATTTCTGCAATAGCAGCAATTTCACTAGGAATTTACTCGTTTTTCTTACCTAAATGTCCTCCGCAAAATCTTATTTCTAAAGATTCTACGTTGGCACAAAAACTAGGATTGGATGCTTTTAAACTTTTCGGAACATACAAAGTGGCGTTATTCTTAATATTCTCCATGTTTTTAGGAGCTGCTTTGCAATTAACCAACATGTATGGCGATACTTTCCTTTCTGATTTTTCAAAAGTTCCTGCTTACGAAAATTCATTTGTGGTAAAATATTCTACAATTATAATGTCGATTTCTCAAATATCGGAAACGTTGTTTATTCTTGCTATTCCGTTTTTCCTAAAACGTTTTGGTATCAAGCAAGTAATGTTGATTTCGATGGTAGCTTGGGTATTACGATTTGGATTGTTTGCTTATGGAGATCCTTCAGGCGGACTTTGGATGATTATTTTATCTTGTATTGTTTACGGTATGGCCTTCGATTTCTTCAATATTTCTGGTTCGTTATTCATTGAAACCTCTACTGATTCTTCTATTCGTTCCAGTGCGCAAGGGTTGTTTATGATGATGACCAACGGTTTTGGAGCCGTTTTAGGAAGTTCTATTAGCGGTTATGTAATTGATAAATATTTCACAGTTGGTGACAATAAAGATTGGCCTTCTATTTGGTTGTGCTTTGCAATTTATGCGGCAGTAATTACTGTAGCCTTTGCCTTGTTTTTCAAACACGAACATAAACCTGAAGAAATTACTGGAGTAACTCATTAATTGAAACTACTCATAAAAAAACCCGATAGCATTTGTTATCGGGTTTTTTGTTTAGATGCTGAAACCAGTTCAGCATGACAAGTACACCGTCATTGCGAGGCACGAAGCAATCTCATGAGGCTACTTTGTTGCTTTAACAGATTGCCGCGCTGTACTTTGTTCCGCTCGCAATGACGGAGGTAATTTCTGGCTAGAAAAAAATCAAGATTCTTTAGCCCCGAACAAGGCGGTATCCTCGCAGCAAAGCGAAGAGATAGAGCCGAAAGCGGGAATTACAATTCCAAAAATGCCGGGACAATTCGCTCCAAAACCAATTTATTTATATAATTGATAGCTAAGGGTTTAGTTTTCCGGAAAAAACTTTGCGAATAAATAAAAAAGAATTACTTTTGCCAACCCTTATAGTGAGTAAGAGTTTCTATTCGGGAATATCAATTAAATCAAACAACTTCTGTTGTTTTCTATCACATTACGAAACTCGAGAAAATGCAGAATACAAATTTATTATCAGCATGTCTGAACAATTAAAATCACAAGAGCAGTTTTTAGCGGAATTTAACTGGCACAACTTTGAAGAAGGTATTGATGCCGTTGACGAAAAAAACTTGCAAGAATTTGAACAATTAGTTTCTGAAACTTTTATTGATACTGATCAAGAAGAGGTAGTTGAAGGTGTTGTTGTTCGTATTACAGATAGAGACGTTATCGTTGATATCAACGCAAAATCGGAAGGTGTTATTTCTTTAAACGAATTCCGTTACAATCCAGCTTTAAAAGTAGGTGACAAAGTAGAAGTATTAATTGATATCCGTGAGGATAAAACAGGTCAATTGGTATTGTCTCACAGAAAAGCACGTACTATTAAATCTTGGGACAGAGTTATTAGTGCAAATGAAACAGGAGAAATTGTTAATGGTTTCGTGAAATGTAGAACTAAAGGTGGTATGATCGTTGACGTATTCGGAATCGAAGCATTCTTACCTGGATCTCAAATTGACGTTAAACCAATTAGAGATTACGATGTTTATGTAAATAAAATGATGGAATTCAAGGTGGTGAAAATCAACCACGAATTCAAAAACGTTGTGGTATCTCACAAAGCGCTTATTGAAGCGGATATTGAAGTACAGAAAAAAGAAATCATCGGTCAATTACAAAAAGGACAAGTATTAGAAGGTATTGTGAAAAACATTACTTCTTATGGTGTGTTCATTGACTTAGGTGGTGTTGACGGATTAATCCACATTACTGACCTTTCTTGGAGTAGAATTAACCACCCAAGTGAAGTATTAGAATTAGATCAAAAATTGAATGTTGTTATTCTTGACTTTGATGATGAGAAAACAAGAATCCAATTAGGATTGAAACAATTAAACGCTCACCCATGGGATGCATTAAATGCTGAATTAAATGTAGGTGATAAAGTAAGTGGTAAAGTAGTTGTAATAGCTGATTACGGTGCTTTCATTGAAGTTGCTGAAGGTGTTGAAGGTTTAATCCACGTTTCTGAAATGTCATGGTCTACGCACTTGCGTTCGGCTCAAGATTTCGTAAAAGTGGGTGATGTTGTAGAAGGAGTTATCTTAACATTAGATAGAGACGACCGTAAAATGTCATTAGGTATCAAGCAATTAACGCAAGATCCTTGGACAGATATCACTGCTAAATACCCTGTAGGTTCTAAACACACAGGAATCGTTAGAAACTTTACAAACTTTGGAATATTTGTAGAATTAGAAGAAGGAATTGACGGATTGATTTACATTTCTGATCTTTCTTGGACTAAGAAAATCAAACACCCATCTGAGTTTGTAAACGTTGGTGAAAAATTAGACGTAGTAGTATTAGAATTAGATGTTGAAGGTCGTAAATTATCTTTAGGACACAAACAAACTACTGCTAACCCTTGGGATCAATACGAAGATTCATTTGCTGTTGGAACTATCCACACCGGAGAAATCTCTGAAATTGTTGACAAAGGAGCTACTGTAGAATTTGGTGATGATATCGTTGCTTTCATTCCTACACGTCACCTTGAAAAAGAAGACGGTAAGAAATTGAAAAAAGGAGATTCAGCTGAATTTAAAGTAATTGAATTCAACAAAGAATTTAAAAGGGTAGTTGCTTCTCACACTGCTATCTTCCGTGAAGAAGAAGAGAAAAATGCGAAAGCGGTTACTGAAGCTGTTGCAAATAATGCTAATGCGCAAGCATCTACATTAGGAGACAACAACGATATGTTAGCTGAATTAAAAGCTAAAATGGAAAAAAGCGAGAAAAAATAATTCTTGATTTTTATATGAAATCCCCGCACTTGCGGGGATTTTTTTTGGTATATTGTTTTTTTTAAAATAAATAAGAGATTAATATTACTTTTACATAAAATTGTAAAGAATGAAAAAGAGTATTTACAAATTCATTTTTTTTCGTTTAATGGGATGGAAATTTGAAGGGGAATTTGATAAAAAAATAGAAAAATGTATTTTAATAGTTATCCCTCATACAAGTTGGGTTGATTTTTTTATAGGTTTATTTGCCAGAGGAATAATCGGGGTTGAAATGAATTGGCTGGGTAAGAAAGAACTATTTGGGCTGCCCTTAGGATGGTATTTCAGATACATGGGTGGTGCTCCGTTAGATAGAACTGGCGGCTTAAATATGGTTGATTCTATTGCAAAAGTATTTGAAATGAGAAAAATATTTCGGCTAGGACTTTCGCCAGAAGGCACTCGAAAAAAAGTTACCGAATTAAAAACGGGGTTTTATTATATTGCTGAAAAAGCTAAAGTCCCTATAATTCCTGTGGCATTTAATTATGGTAAAAAGGTAATAAATTTTGGAAGTCCATTTTACACTACTGGTAATATAGATGCGGATTTAAAAATCTTATTAGTTCATTTTGAGGGAGTTGTAGGAAAAATTCCTGAGAACAGTTATCAGGTATAATTGAATTTGGAAAATACTTTTTTAAAGTTAGAATTATGAATTACGAAGAATTATACAGACAAAATTTTGAGACCAATTTAAAAGGCCGTTATATTACATTGAATGATATCGAGCCTTTGTTGTTACAATTTAATTATGATAATAATGTTCAAATTATAGGTAAATCGGTTCTAGGAAAACCTATTTATAAATATGAAATAGGAACAGGAAAAACAAGAGTATTATTGTGGTCACAAATGCATGGAAACGAGAGTACGACCACAAAAGCGCTTTTTGATTTTTTAAACTTATTGAATGGAAATTCAGATTTAGCCAAGACTTTATTGAGTGATTTCACTTTTTGTTGTTTGCCAATGGTTAATCCTGACGGAGCGTTACTATATACCCGAGAAAATGCTAATAACATTGATTTAAATAGAGATGCTCAAGATTTATCACAGCCTGAAAGTAAGTTGTTACGAAGTACTTTTGATAATTTCAAACCTGATTTTTGCTATAATTTACATGATCAAAGAACTATATATGGAGTAGAAACTGATAGTGTTAAACCAGCTACAGTGTCATTTTTAGCTCCAGCTTTCAATGATAATAGGGATATTAACAAAGTAAGAACCAAAGCAATACAGGTTATAGTTTCAATGAATAAAATACTTCAAGAGTTTATTCCAAATCAAGTAGGTCGTTTTGATGATACCTTTAATATCAATTGTGTAGGTGATACATTTCAATATTTTAATGTACCAACGATACTAATAGAGGCGGGGCATTTTCAAGGAGATTATGATAGAGAAGTTACTCGAAAATTTGTTTTTATAGCATTAGTTGAGGGATTCATTAAAATAAACGAAAACGATATAGTTAGCAATAAAATTGAAGATTATATGAAAATTCCTCATAATAAAATCTGTTTTTATGATTTTATTTATAAAAATATCAAAATTAATTATGATAATAATAAAATTATCACCAATTTTGCACTTCAATTTAAAGAAGAGATTATTGATGATAAATTAATTTTTAATGTTTATACTGCTGATCTAGGAGATTTAAAAGGTTTTTTTGGTCATTTTGAGTTGGATGTTGAAGAGGATTTATACCAAGATTCACATATAAACGTCCCCAAATTAGAACAAAAAGCTGATTTTTCAATTGGAAATAGTATAAAATTTGTTAATGGATTGATCAAAAATTGATTTTTAAATTAGTTGGTTTATAGTAAAATAAAATATTAAAACAAACTTATGAGCAAGTTCCGTTTAGATGAAGTAGATCATCAGATTTTAGACATGTTGATTGATAATACTAGAGTTCCATTTACAGATATCGCTAAGAAATTATTAATTTCTGCTGGTACTGTTCACGTTAGAGTAAAAAAAATGGAAGATGCCGGTATTATAATGGGGTCGTCATTGACCTTAGATTATGAAAAATTAGGATATTCGTTTATCGCTTATGTTGGTGTATTTTTAAATAACACTTCACAAACTAAATTTGTTTTAGAGCGTATAAATGAAATTCCTTTTGTTACAGTTGCGCATATAACCACAGGAAAATTCAATATTTTCTGCAAAATTCGAGCAAAAGATACCAAACACGCTAAAGATGTTATTTTCATGATTGATGATATCGAGGGTGTTTATAGAACTGAAACAATGATATCATTAGACGAAAGTTTAAATGATAAAAAACGATTAATGCATACTATTTTTAAAAGCTTATAGTTTTATAGTTAATCAACTATTTTAAAACCTCAAGTTATTTCTTGAGGTTTTTTTTGTGAGGGTAATAATTATAAGTTACTTTTATCGACAAGTTTTTTAAAATAATCTATTTTATGAAATCCAATCAACTGCCAGTTAATGAATATTCCGATTTTTATAAATCTTACCTTCAAGTGCTCGATAATGTCAAATTAATAGAAGAATTAGAGATTTGTTTGCATGAGTTTATCAAATTTGTTCAAAATATACCCATGGATAAATTTGATTATCAATATTCAGAAGGTAAGTGGACAATAAAAGAAATTATTCAACATTTGATTGATTCCGAACGTGTTTTTAGTTATCGAGCTTTACGAATTTCGAGAAATGACAATACGCCATTACCGGGTTTTGACGAGAATTATTACGTTGCTAATTCGAATGGAAAAGAGAGGTCTTTACAAAGTTTATTAACTGAAATGGCTGTTGTTCGCCAATCTACATTATCTTTATTTAATAGCTTTTCAGAAGAACAATTAACCAAAATTGGTATAGCTTCAAATCGGGAAGTATCTGTTAGAGCCATTGGTTTTATTATTATTGGTCACCAAAAGCACCACCAAAAAATATTTGAAGAAAGATATCTTATTGAATAAAAAAAACTCAAATCGAGTTTCTTTTTTTTATTTATTTATTATTCTTCTTCATCATCATCTGATATATCATCTGCGATATCGTCCTCGTCCAAATCATCGTCTTCGTCTAGACCTTTTGCTATTTCTGGGTCTTTTATCAGATCAATTTCTTCGTCGTCATCTTCGGAAACTACATCCTCATCAAGTTCAATACCTTTAATATTATCTAAAGGAACTACAATATCATCATCATCATCAAAATTGATTAATCTGTCGGATAATTTAGTACTAATTTTAACTAAATAAATGGTGTCTTCAGTACGAACTTCTACTGCCTCAATAGTTTCGTCTTTGTGGTTTTTAAATCGGATGATATTAGAATCATCATATCCGTCAGGAAATTTCTCGACTAATAAGTTCAAGATTTCATTGGTTAGTTTAGCGTAATCAACAATAACTCTTCTCATATAATATTATAAATCTAGTAAATAAGCAAAAATTAATGGAGCTACAATAGTAGCATCCGACTCAATAATAAATTTAGGTGTATTAATATCTAATTTTCCCCAAGTTATTTTTTCATTTGGAACCGCACCAGAATAGGAACCATAACTTGTTGTAGAATCTGATATTTGACAGAAATAACTCCAAAAGGGTACTTCATGCATTTCCATATCTTGGTATAACATAGGTACCACACATATAGGGAAATCTCCAGCAATTCCACCACCAATTTGGAAAAAGCCTATACCATTCTGACTATTTTTAGGATACCAATCCGAAAGATAAACCATGTATTCAATTCCTGATTTCATAGTAGATGCTTTTAAGTCTCCTTTGATTACATAGGAAGCAAAAATATTACCCATAGTACTATCTTCCCAACCTGGGACAATAATTGGAAGGTTTTTTTCTGCGGCAGCATACATCCAGCTATCTTTTAAATCAATTTCGTAATATTCTTCTAAAACTCCAGAAAGTAATAACTTGTACATGAATTCATGAGGAAAATAGCGTTCTCCTTTGTCATCAGCGTCTTTCCAAATTTTGTAAATATGTTTTTGCAAACGTCTGAAAGCTTCATGTTCAGGAATACAAGTATCTGTCACACGATTCAATCCACGTTCCAATAAATCCCATTCTTGTTGAGGAGTCAAATCTCTATAATTTGGAACTCTCTCATAATGTGAGTGAGCTACCAAGTTCATAATATCTTCCTCTAAGTTAGCTCCAGTGCATGAAACGATTTGGACTTTGTCCCTTCTTATCATTTCAGCGAATATTTTTCCTATTTCAGCAGTACTCATTGCGCCAGCTAAAGTAACCATCATTTTGGCTCCTTTTTCTAATTGTTGTTCATATGCCTTAGCTGCATCAACAACAGTTGCAGAATTGAAATGTAGATAATACTTTTCAATAAACTGACTTATAGGACCTTTACTCATTTTTAGTTTTTTAGTTTTTATCGTCTCAAATTAACAAATTAATTATTTGATATACAATTCGAATTTTATTTTTTTTTGTTAGTATATCCTAATATTTTTAATACATCATCTGCTGATTGTTGTTCTGAGAAAACAGTAGTTTTAATTTCACCATTTTCGTCATGATCTATTAATATATGTTTAGGTTCTGGAATTAAACAGTGATGCAATCCACCAAATCCCCCAATAGTTTCCTGATAGGCGCCGGTATTAAAAAAACCGATATATAAAGGTTTTTCTTTATTGTATTTTGGCAAATAAATGGCATTCATATTCTGTTCAGAATTGTAATAATCATCACTATCACAAGTCATTCCGCCTAAAAAAACTCTTTCATAAGTATCGTTCCATCGATTGATAGATAACATAACAAATCGTTTGTTAATTGCCCAAGTATCAGGTAAGGTTGTAATAAATGATGAGTCAATCATATTCCACTTTTCTCTATCATTTTGCTGCTTTTGATACAAAACTTGGTAAATTGCGCCACCACTTTCACCAACAGTGAACGAACCAAATTCAGTAAATATATTTGGGACTTCAACTTCAGCTTCATCACAAGCAATTTTAACTTGATTAATAATTTCATCAATCATATATTGATAATCATATTCAAATGCTAACGAATTTTTTATAGGAAAACCACCACCAACATTCAAACTATCTAAACTTGGACATTCCTTTTTTAAGGCAACATAAACCTTGATACATTTAATCAATTCGTTCCAATAATAGGCGTTGTCATTAATTCCTGTATTAATAAAAAAGTGTAGCATTTTAAGTTCCAAATTTTTATTATCATGGATTTGTTTTTTGTAAAATGGTACAATATTTCGGTAACCAATTCCCAATCTGGAAGTATAAAATTCAAATTTTGGCTCTTCTTCAGCTGCAATTCTAATTCCAATTTTGAATTTGCCTTTTATTGCCGATTGAAGCAAATCTAACTCTTCGTAATTATCAATTATTGGAATGGTGTTTTTATGCCCGTTATTGATTATTCTTGCTATGTTTTCAATATATTGATCTCTTTTAAAACCATTGCAAATCACGTAGGTGCTTTTGTTTATTTTACCAGATTGCAATAAATTTTCAACTATATTAATATCGAAAGCAGATGAAGTTTCTATGTGGATATTATTTTTAAATGCCTCATTCATAATGTATTCAAAATGAGAACTTTTAGTACAATAACAAAAGTAATATTTCCCTTGATAATCATTTTTATCCATTGCATTTTTGAACCAAGTTTTGGCTCTTTTAATGTTATTGGATATTTGGGGTAAATAGGTAAATTTTAAAGGGGTACCATATTGTTCTACCAATTTCATTAAATCGATATTATGAAATTGAAGGTTGTCTTTGTTAAGATTAAATTCTTCTTGAGGAAAATAATAATTTTGATTAATTAAATCCGAATATTTTGTATTCATATGTTTATCAGTAAATTAGAATTAAAAAGTGTTTTTTCTTTATTAAATCTAATTTTCAAACTCGAATATTCGCATAGATGATTTGAAGTTCATCATCATTGATTATGGAATGTCTTAATTCGTCAAAATACAAAAAACCAACTAATCCAAAATAACGATTCAATAAAGCTTGGAAAGCCATATATGTCTCATTTTTTGAGAAAGAAAAGTGAGTAGTATTTTGTTTTTTATTCATCGGAGCAAATGTAAAAAAATATTAATTTTATATAACAAACTGCCTAACTTTTTTTTTATAATTTATAATCTTCAAATGAAGATGTAATTATTTCATTTTCAACCACTTGTTCAATTTTAAATTTTCCAATTCCATCAAGTAGTACAAATTTTATTTTACCTTTTTCATTTTTCTTATCATGAATTAGTAAATCTATAATCGATTGAATGTCAATTTTATTAAAATTAATTTCTTCAAATATTGACTTTATTGTTGATTTTATTTCCAAATATTCTTCATTGGATATTAGTTTTTTTATCATAGAAATATAGCTTTCCAATATCATTCCGATAGCAATTGCTTGACCATGAAGTAAATTTGTTTTTGTTGGGTTTTCCATAAAATAACTTTCTATTGCATGGCCTAAAGTATGCCCAAAATTCAATCCTTTTCGAATTCCTTTTTCATTAGGATCTTGCATCACAATTTCATTTTTAATCATAATTGAATGATATATTATAGAATCAAAATCAGCAAAATCCAATATTGATAAATCTAAGAATTTTTTCCAATAGGAAGCGTCAAATATCAAGCCATGTTTCAACATTTCTGCTAATCCAGAACGCATTTCCATTTGCGGAAGCGTAACAAGATATTCAGAGTCGATAATTACTAATTTTGGATTGTTAATTACACCAATTTGATTTTTTAAACTTCTTAAATCAATTCCAGTTTTACCTCCTATAGACGCATCAACCATGGCTAACAATGTTGTAGGAATATTGATAAAATCAATTCCTCTTTTGAAAGTAGAAGCTACAAAACCACCAAGATCAGAAACTACGCCACCACCTAAGTTGATAATCAAACTCTTTTTATCAGCGCCTAATTCCGTTAAAACATTCCAAATTTGAATACAGGTATCAATGTTTTTATTGATTTCTCCAGCTTCAAATTCTATAATTTCAATTGGACTTTCGGTTTCAATTAATGGAATAAATTTTGGCAAACAAACTTCATTAGTATTTGAATCTACAATAATAAACAACTTAGAATAATTATTTTCAGAAATCATTTTATTGAGTTCTAAATAACCATTGTTTTTGAAAATTACTGAATATCCATTAGCTTTAATTGCCTGCATTCGTATATTGATAATTAGTGTAAATTGATGATGCAAAATAAGGTAAATTTTAATTAATAATCCTAAATGTGTTCTTATATTTGCATAATTATTAAAAATACATGGATAAAATTTTCAACAATACGGAGATTGCATTTTCACTAAAAAGTGATACGGAATTGGATCGCGCTTATTTTCTTTTCAAACTGATTGACAATCAACCTTTAGTTAAAATTGGTACTGCCGTTACAAATTTTGCATTAAAAGCACATTTACCCGTTGAAGGACTTATTAGAGCTACTGTATTTGATCATTTTTGTGGAGGAGTTAATGAAGTGGACTGTCTTTCTGTTGTTGACAAAATGTATTCAAAAGGAGTTTCGTCTGTTTTAGATTATTCTGTAGAAGGTAAAGAACAAGAAGATCAATTTGATGCGGCTTTAAAAATGACGTTGAAAACTATTGAATTTGCTGAAGAGCGTGAAGCAATTCCATTTGCAGTTTTTAAACCTACTGGATTTGGTAGATTGGATTTATATGAAAAAGTAGGTTCCAAAGTTGAATTAACTGAATCTGATAAAGAGGAATGGAATAGGGTTGTAGCTCGTTTTGATAAAGTTTGTAGCGAAGCTCATAAGAAAAATGTACCTTTATTAATTGACGCTGAGGAGAGTTGGATGCAAGATGCAGCTGATGATTTGGTTGCTCAAATGATGAAAAAATACAACAAAGAGCAAGCTATTGTTTTTAATACTTTACAAATGTACCGTTGGGATAGATTGGATTATTTAAAGAAATTACACCAACAAGCAAAAACCGATGGTTTCTATATTGGGATGAAAATTGTTCGAGGCGCCTATATGGAAAAGGAAAATTTGAGGGCTGAAGAAAAAGGATATCCTAGCCCAATTTGCGAATCTAAGGAAGCTACTGATATAAATTATGATGCTGCAATTCAATATATGGTTAAAAATATTGATAGAATGGCCATTTTTGCAGGTACTCATAATGAATTATCCTCATATAAATTGATGGAATATATGCAGGAATTGAAAATTGATAAAAAAGATTCTAGAATTTGGTTCGGACAATTGTATGGAATGAGTGATAACATAAGTTACAATTTATCTGCAAATGGTTACAATAACGCTAAATATTTGCCATTTGGTCCTGTTCGCGATGTGATGCCATATTTAATTCGAAGAGCTGAAGAAAACACTTCAGTTGCTGGACAAACTAGTCGTGAATTAAAATTGATTACTGCGGAAAGAGAAAGACGAAAAGGGAAATAATTTACAACTTATTTTTTAAAAGCTATTAAACTGAAGCTTACTTAAGTTTTTGTAAATTCCATTTTTTAAAGTTATTAGTTCTTGGTGCGTTCCTTGTTCTTTAATTATTCCTTCATCTAAAACTATTATTTGATCTGCAGAACGAATGGTTGACAATCGGTGAGCTATTATAATACTTGTTCTTCCTTCCATTAAAATTTCTAATGCTTCTTGAACTAATTTTTCGCTTTCACTATCCAATGAAGAAGTGGCCTCATCTAAAATTAATATACTTGGATTTTTTAATAATGCTCTAGCTATAGCAATTCTTTGACGCTGTCCTCCAGAAAGTTTAATTCCACGTTCTCCAACAATAGTTTCAAATTTATCAGGAAAACCTTTTATAAATTGATAGGCATTGGCTTGTTTTGCTGCCTTAATTATTTCCTCTTCAGTAGCATTTGGTTTTCCATAAGCAATATTTTCACGAATGGTTCCGCCAAATAAAATTACATCTTGGGGAACAATGCTCATATTCCCACGTAGAATTTCTAAATCGTAATCGTAAATATTTTTACCGTCAATAGTAATTTTCCCACCTTCAATGTTATAAAATCGTAACAACAATGAGGCTATAGTTGATTTTCCCGCACCACTAGGCCCGACGATAGCTATTTTCTGACCAAAATCGGCATTAAAACTTACGTCTTTTAGTACTTTTATTTCTTTTCTTGATGGATAAGAAAAAGCTACTTTTTTGAAACTCACATTTCCTTTTAATATTTTTTCAGTACCTATTTCAGAAGAGTTAATTTTTTCGGGTGATTCGTCTAATAGTTCAAAAACTCTCTCAGTTGCACCCACGGCCTTTTGAATTTGAGCATATAACTCGGCAATTCCTCCAAAAGAAGCACCAACAAAAGTGGAATATAAAACAAATGAAATTAACTGTCCTACGCTCATTTCTCCACTAATACTCAATCGAACACCAAACCAAACTACAGCTACTATAGCACCAAAAAGACAAAATATAATGAACGAGGCAAAGTAACCTCTAAATTTTCCTCCCTTGATAGCAATTTTTACAATTTCTTTAATCTTACCATTATAACGTGCTATTTCATACCACTCATTTGCGAAAGCCTTAACAATACTAATTCCTTGCATCGTTTCTTCCACGATTACTTGACTTTCTGCAACCTGATCTTGAACTTTTTTAGAATATCTTCTAATGAATCGACCAAATATAACAGCAGCAACAGCCACTAATGGAACTACAGATAACATTAATAAGGTTAGTTTTATACTCTCGCTGGCTAACAATGCGATTCCACCAATTATTAAAATAAATTGTCTTAAAAATTCTGCAATAGTTGATGTTAATGTATCTTGAATTTGAGTAATATCGGAACTAATTCGGCTATTTAATTCACCAACACGTTTTTGTGAGAAAAATGTCATTGGTAATTTTATTAAATTGCTATACAAAGCCAAACGTAAATTTGCTAATGTATTTTCAGTAAAATTTACGAATAATGACAATCTGAAAAAGGAGAAAAGCGATTGAAATAATAGAATTACAATCAAACCACCCGCAATTAAATTGGCTTGTTCGTTGTCTTTATTTTTAACACAATCAATTAATAATCCCATTAATTTAGGAAAAGCCAGCGCAGTTCCACCAGTAAATAATAAGAAAATTAAACCTACATAAAATTTCCATTTATGATTTTCAGCATATTTAAATATTAATAATGCTTTGGTTAGAGAGGATTTCGTAAGCTTTGATTTTGGTAAATCATTTTCTTTAAAACGAGCCATTTATTTTTGATTTTTTTTAGATGTAATTTTCATCTTAACTATTATAATAACTTAATATTTTTTAAATAGTTAATTAATTACTTTTTTCTAATGCGGTCAAGATTGTTTTAATTTGATCTACATCAATTCTTTTAGCTTTGATTTTTTTATCTTTATCTAATATATAGATAACTGGAGTAGAGTAAATATCGTATTTATCTTTCAAGTTATTGTAATGTACTCCGTCATAAACGTTTATCCAATCCAATTTTTTCTCTTGAACGTACTTTTTATATTTTTCAAAGTCATGTTGGGTATAAACACAGAAAACCTTTAAATCAATTTTTTCTTTCAATAATTGATGATATAAGTCAATAAGTTTAGGAATTTCTACCTGACAATGACTGCAATCGACATCCCAAAAAACGAGTAAAGTATATTTTGCTTTTATAGAATGAAGTTTTAAAAATGTTTTTTCTATTTCAGCTGCATTAGCATAGAAAACCTTCGTCATTTCCTCACTAGTTTTAGCATTTTCAAAGCCCATTTTCGCTATTTTATCATGACTTTCAATTGGTATCATTGGTAAATCTGGGGCAACAGCCTCAAGTAAAAGAGGTCTTAATATATTTGCACGATTAATAATGTTATTTACAATATTATCATCGTTATAAATGTCTTTTGCTTTCCCAGTTTTAAAATATTTATCTACGATGTAAACAAATACTTTGTCAAAACCCATTATTTTTGAAGTTTCATACTTGTTTACAAAATGGGCTAATAACAATTTATACATTATGGAACCTTCAATCGATTGATTCATTATACGATCAATTTCAACAGAAATGGAGTCAGGATTTCTAATCACAACTGCATCAAAATAACGAGATAAACGACCATGAAAAAAAGGAGTTCTGGCTAATCCATCCTCTTTAAAGTCAACACCATCCCAGTAATGTTTTTTATAATATTTATACACAGCAATACTGTCAGGTCGACCGTTTGAGGCTTTAGGTATGTCTTTTAGGTATTTTTCTATTTTTAAATTTAGAGCATCACTTATAAAAGTTCCTTTATTTTTTTGTATGAAAGACTTTTCAAAATTTTCAATATTATCATTGATTGATTTTTGTTTGGTGGTCATAAAATCTGTGGAATCTTTTTTACTAAGCCCTTTAGTTTTTGACAAATTAGATTCAAAATCAAGTCTTTGAACTTCGAAATATTTGATATAATCAAAGAAATCATTTTGAATTTTGGAATTGCTACATTGTAATAATTCTTTATAATTAGGAGCTGATTCGCTGGAAATATCCAGATTTTGGTTTTCATCGTCAACGAAAAAATCGAAATAAATGGTTTTTCCTTGACCAACAAGGGAGTAAATCCCTTTTAATAATTTCTTTTTTCCGCTGAAAACAATTTTACCATTTTTGATTTTGGTACATGTATCAACAATCATATTTTTATCAAATTGGTAAAAAGTCAAGTAGGCGAGAGTGTCCTTGCAATTTTTTAAATTAATTTTAATGTTATAAGCATTTTGAGCTTTGGCTGAATTAATTGAAAATAAAACGACTAATAAAAAGATTAATTTTTTCATTTATAGTAATGTATTTAAAATAAAATAGTAAATAAATTCTAGTTATCTTAATTGCGCTCCTAATTGTGTTTGGAAATTATTTAGAAGTTTACTCATAATTTTTTCAATTTGAGTATCGGTCAAAGTTTTAGAATCATCTTGAATGGTAAAACCTACTGCATATGATTTTTTTCCCTCTGGCAAATTTTTCCCAACATAAACGTCAAACAAAGTAATTTCTTTTAACAAAGATTTTTCAGTTTGTCTAGCAATACTGTAGATTTCTTCAAATGCAACTGATTCATCTAAAAGTAAAGCTAAGTCTCTTCTAACTTCAGGATATTTTGGAATTTCTACAAATTTTATTTTGTTAGAAATTGATTTTAATATAACATTCCAATCGAAATCGGCATAAAAAACTTCTTGCTTAATATCGAAATGCTTTAATATTGATTTCTTTACAGTTCCAAATTCTACCAATTTTACATTCCTATTTACATAGGCAATTCCTTCAGCAAAAACATCATTTGAAATAGGATTAGTATTAAAATCTTCAATTCCTAATCTCGATAAAATACTATTTACATATCCTTTAAACAAGAAAAAATCTGAAGGTTTTTGAGCATTTGTCCAACTCTCATTTAATCTATTTCCGGTGGTAAATAATGACAAATGTTTTGGCTCATCAAAACCTGACGGGAGTTTATGGTATGTTTTTCCGAATTCAAATAACTTTAAATCAGTATTTTTCCGATTAATATTAAATGATATTGCCTCTAATCCTGAAAATAAGAGAGATTGTCTTAAAGTAGATAAATCATTACTTAATGGATTAAGGATAGTTACATTAAAATCTTCTTTTAACTTATCAGACAATTTAATATAATCTGGAGTGGTTAAAGAATTAGCCATCATTTCATGAAAAGCTAGCGATGTCAATTGATTTCCAATAATATTTTGAATTTTATAATCTTCCGTTCTTCCGGAATTGAAAACGGTTGCATTTATTTTATTATTAATTTTTACATTATTGTAACCATATACTCTTAATAATTCTTCAATTACATCGATTTCTCTTTGAACATCTACTCTATATGCCGGAATAATTAATCCTAAACTTGAATCTGATACACTAGTAATTTTTATATCCAATGAAACAAGTATTTTTTTTATGGTTTCTTTAGGAATTTCTTGACCAATAATTTTTGTTACTTTATCGAAATTTAGAACAACTGGTATGTCACCATTTTTAGTGTTATTCACATCAATTAGATCCGATGTTATTTCTCCGCCAGCCACTTCTAAAATTAAAATTGCAGCTCTTTTTAGCGCATAATCTGTTATAGCAGGATCAATTCCTCTTTCAAATCTGAAGGAAGCATCGGTACTTAAACCATGTCTTTTAGCTGTTTTACGTATTGAAACGGAGTTAAAATAAGCACTTTCTAAAAAGATTGTATTCGTTGTTTCAGAGACTCCTGAATCAAAACCTCCCAAAACACCTGCAATACAAAGTGGACCTTGAGTGTCACAAATCATTATATCTTCTTCATTCAAAATTCTTTCAATTCCATCTAATGTGATAAATTTTGTTCCTGTTTTTACAGTATCAACAATTATATTTCCATTTATTTTTGATGCGTCAAAAGCGTGAAGTGGTTGTCCTAATTCATGTAATACATAATTAGTCACATCAACAATATTGTTTTTTGGTGCTAAACCTATAGCTCTTAATTTATTTTTAAGCCACTCTGGAGAGGACTTAATTGTAACTCCAGAAATTGTAATACCACAATATCTAGGAACTAATTTAGTATTATTAACTTTTACATCAATTTTTAAAGTTCTTTTATCAACCTTAAATTTATTTACAGAGGGTGTAATTAATTCGTATTGTTTTCCTAATCTATGAATTATTCCAGCACGTAAATCTCTCGCAACACCCAAATGACTCATGGCATCAGTACGATTTGGAGTTAATCCAATTTCAAAAATTTCGTCTGTTTCTATTTTAAAAACTTTAGCAGCTGGAGTGCCAGGAACCAAATTAGAATCGAGCACCATAATTCCTTCATGACTGTCTCCAAGACCTAATTCATCTTCGGCGCATATCATACCATGACTTTCTTCACCTCTAATTTTTCCTTTTTTTATTTCAAAAGTTTCCCCATCTTTATTAAATAATTTTGTACCTATCGTTGCTACTGGAACTTTTTGACCTACGGCAACATTCGAAGCACCACAAACAATTTGAATTGGATTTCCAGTACCTATATCTACTTTGGTTACCTTTAATTTATCGGCATTGGAATGTTTTTCACAGGTAAGTACATGACCAACCACAACACCCTCTAAACCTCCTTTCAAACTCTCAAATTTTTCTACACTTTCAACTTCTAAACCAAGGTCCGTTAAAACCTCAGCAGTATACTCTGATTCTAAATCGATATTAATAAATTGTTTTAACCAGTTGTATGATATTTTCATATTTTTTCAATAATAATCTTGCAAATATAAGGATTGCTAATTGTAGTAAGAAAGATTTTTTATGCTTTTTTATTACCAATTATTAACTATCTAAGAAGTGAAAAATGTGAACTAAATTTTTGATTTGTATTAAGTTCAGTATAATAGACCGTAAACCAATAATCTGTTGCTGGTAATGGGTTTCCATTGTAGGTGCCATCCCAACCTTGGCCTGAAGGTTTTATTTGTTTTATGAGTTTTCCATACCGATCAAATATGTCAATATAAGAGTTAGGTTGGTTTTTTAGTTCTGTAATATTCCAAGTGTCATGTATTGAATCTCCATTTGGGGTAAAATAATTTGGATAGTCAATTATTTGAACGGTAATTTTTTTAATTCCACAAGAAAAAATATCTCTAACCCATATTTCATGTATACCCATCGATAAATTAGTAAATACATTACTGTCTTGGTAGGGGTTAAAATCTAATTTATATTCGTAAATTCCTGGGGGAGATACATTTACAGTAACGGTTTGAGTTTCCGAAAAATAACTAGAAACAGTTGCTGAAACTATTCCGGGTGGCAAATGAGAGTCAATAGTTGTATTTGCAGTAGCGGAACAGCCAGTGATATTATTTGTTGCAACAACAGAATAAGGACCAGGTTGAGTAGCTCTAAAATTATTTCTGGTTTGACCTGGAATAATACCATTGCTATTTGACCAAACAAAGGTATGACTTGCAGAACTTAGACTAGCAATTAAAGTATAGCTCCCAAGAGAATTTCCTGCGTCATCTAAGCAAATATATCCATCTTGTGGTAAAGTAACTATTGGCAAACTATTTACAATCAAAGACCCATTATAAATTGCTGCTGGAGCACATCCGCCCTGGGTTGTAATTGTGAAATTAAAAGTTCCTGTCGTTGTAGGTGATCCTGAAATCGTAAAAACATTATTGTTATAATTCCCAGATAATCCTGTGGGTAAATTTCCAGAAGTTATGGATGCATTTGTTGCCAAACCATTAATATTAAATGCAATGGGATTCATTGCCGAATTTAAGCACAAAGTTGGAATTGGGGCATTTAATGTAATACTAGGAAGAGGATTTATAACAATTGTAAAACTAGTAGTTGAAGCGGTTTGGCAAATTGCTGGATTTGCAATTAAAGTATAGGTAACCTGGTAGCTTCCTGGCAAACTATTTGCAAGATTAATTTCGCCCGTTGAAGCGTTAATACTAAGTCCGACGCTTGATGTAAATATTCCTCCAGTTGTAAATCCCGTTGCAGGAATTATTGTAGGATTTATATCGTTAATACAAATGGGAGTATTGTATGTAAAAGCACTAATTGTAGGGGGCAACACCGATAAATTAAAATCGGTAATTGCAAAACAACCTGTAAAAGTATTACTTAATCTAATGAAAATTTGTTGCGGATTTGAGGTATTTCTAAAATTGTTTGGATTAGCAATAACATTAGAGTTGGTTACCGCATCATTATAACTGGTATGATAAGTAGCGACTAAATTAGGCTGATTTCCAATGGCTAAATTGGTATTTGGAGTCATATCAAAAATAGCTTCACCTGGGGAATTAGGTAAACTACATTTTTGAAAATTAATTTTTGAAATAGTAGTTGGAGCTTGAAAAAAAGTAGCACTTCCATTCCAAGATATTGAAAATGCACTTACACCTACCGGTCTATCTATTGCAATAAAATAGGTTTCGTTATCTAAAACATTCATCCATTGAACATAACTATTTCCATCTGGTCCAGGACCTTCGCTAACATCGGTTTCAGTACTATTTAAACCAGTTAAGTTGTCATTTAAATTGGCTTGAAGTGGGTTAGTAGTGGAGCATCGAATTGCGGTTCCCAAATTAGTGCAAGTGGCATTTGGTCCAAAAATCCAAAAATCTAAATCTTCGATTAAGTTTGTACTTTGAGGAGTTAGAGTAAATCCTAGTGTACCGCCAGTTCTAATTTTAATTTTTAGCCATAAACTATTGTTTTCTCCTAAACCGCAAGCATTCCCTGGATTAATTTCTTGAATCCCGATTCCATTAGCCGTTAAACCAGATAGATCTGCATTTCCACAAATGAAAATAGCATCTACACAATTGTTTTGAGCATTAATAGAAAAAGTCAATAATAGAAAAATTAAACCTACTATTTTGGAAAATTTATCGAAAAAAAAACTCATTTTGAATATTAATTTAAAATGTAAATTTATTTAAATTATCTTTTAAATTTAAGAAAATTAAACTAACTTATGTAATTCCATATATTTTTTCTTTTGGATATTTCATTAAATACTATTTTTAAAATAGAGTTATTAGTTTTTTCCAATGCTGGATCCTCTTTTAATACCTTAACAGCATAATTTCTTGCTATATTTAAAATGTCTTTATCTTTTACTAAATCTGCAATTTGAAGATTTAAAATGCCGCTTTGTTGAGTTCCCATTAAGTCTCCGGGACCTCGAAGTTTTAAATCAACTTCAGCAATTTCAAAACCATCATTGGTTCGAACCATAGTTTCCATTCGGGTTTTACTATTTTTTGACAACTTATTAGAGGTCATTAATATACAATAGCTCTGATCGGCTCCTCGTCCTACACGCCCTCGTAATTGATGCAATTGGGAAAGTCCAAAACGTTCCGCACTTTCTACTATCATAACAGTAGCATTAGGAATATTAACTCCAACTTCAATTACCGTCGTGGCAACCATAATATTGGTTTTTCCTTCTGCAAATCGTTTCATTTCAAAATCTTTTTCTTCTGCTTTCATTTTTCCATGTAATATTGAAACGGCATATTTTGGTAAAGGAAATTCCCTAGAAATGGTATCATAACCGTCCATTAAATCTTTAAAATCCATTTTTTCAGATTCTTGTATCAAAGGATAAACCACATAAATTTGACGTCCTATATCAATTTGGTCATTTACAAATGCCATTACATTTAAGCGATTATTGTCATATCGATGAACTGTTTTTATTGGTTTTCTCCCCGGTGGTAATTCGTCAATTAATGAAATATCTAAATCCCCATACAAGCTCATCGCCAATGTTCTAGGAATAGGAGTGGCGGTCATCACTAAAATGTGAGGCGGAATTTCATTTTTTTTCCACAATTTTGAGCGTTGTTCTACACCAAATCGGTGTTGTTCATCTATTATTGCCAATCCTAAATTTTGAAATTTTACCTTTTCTTCTATTAATGCATGGGTGCCAATTACAATTTGTAATTTACCGTTTTCCAATTCCTCATGAATAATTTTTCTATCTGAAGTTTTCGTTGATCCTGTGAGTTTTTTTATGTTGATATTCATTGTTTTAGCTAATTCTGATAAACCAATAAAATGTTGATTTGCAAGAATTTCTGTTGGTGCCATTAAACAAGCTTGAAACTCATTATCTAAAGCCAAAAGCATACTCATAAATGCTACAATTGTTTTTCCAGAACCAACGTCACCTTGTAATAACCGATTCATTTGTGCAGGATTTCCCAGGTCGTTTCTAATTTCTTTAAGGACCTTTTTTTGAGCATTTGTAAGTTCAAAAGGCAGGTGGTTCTTATAGAAATCACTAAATAAATTTCCAACCTTTTTAAATGCATGACCTTTAATTTTATGTTTGCGAACTAAATTCTTGGTAATTAAATGTAACTGAATGTAAAATAACTCTTCAAACTTCAATCGAAATTGGGCTTTCACTAATTTTTCAGCACTCTTTGGAAAATGAATATTAAAGAGGGCTTCCTTTTTTGAAATTAGTTTAAGTTCAGAAGTTATATATTCTGGAAGTGTTTCAGAAATTAAATGATGTGTTTCCAAAAATAATTGCTGCATTAATTTGTTGAACACTTTATTTGTAATTCCTCTATTTGTTAATTTCTCTGTTGAGGGATAAACGGCTTGCATAGCTGAACGTAAGCTCTTTTCGTGGTCCGACAAAAGTTCAATTTCAGGATGAGCCATATTATAAACATTCATAAACGAGGTGCATTTTCCAAAAATTACTATCGGAACATTTAATTCTAAACTCTCTCGAATCCATTTATGACCTTGAAACCAAACCAGTTCCATTTGACCTGTTTCATCTACAAATGTAGCAACCAGTCTTTTTTTACCCTTTGGAGGTTCTACCGTTTTAATGTGTATTATTTTTCCAATCAATTGAACTTCAACGCTATTGTTGTCTAATTCGTTGATTTTGTAATAACGAGTTCTGTCAATGTAGCGGTACGGATATAAATTGATTAAATCGAGATATTTATGAATACCTAATTCTTTGCGCAACAATTCTCCACGTTGGGGTCCAACGCCTTTTAGGAATTCAATGGGAGTTTGAAACAATTGAGACATTATTTTTAGTCTTTGAACTAATCACAGCGAAGATAGCTTTTTGTTTGCAAATTTGAAAATGAGATTCCAGAACTTATTTAACGAAAGTTGTGATATATTAATCAAAGGCAATATCTTTGATACTTAAATAAATACAAATGCAAACCCATTTAGCACTGCTTCGAGGAATTAATGTTTCCGGTCATAACATGATTAAAATGGACGTTTTGAAAAGTACCCTTGAGAATATGGGTTTTCAAAATGTTCAAACTTATATCCAATCAGGAAATGTTTTTATGGATTCTAATGAAGAAAGTCCAACTAAAATTGCATTTATCATCAAGCAAGAAATTTATAGAGTATTTGGTTATGATGTTCCAATAATTGTAATTTCTAAAGCAGATTTACAATCGTGTTTTATCAATTGTAATTTTCTAAAAGAGAAAGAGGTTGACACTAAAAAGTTGTATGTTGCTTTTGTATCTAAAGAATTAAAAGCAGATAGCATCAATGATTTAAAAATGAGTCAGTTCAAGCCAGATGAAGTTCAAATTGACACTACTAGAATATTTATCAAATACCATATTGGGGCAGGGAAAACGAGATTGGATCAAAATTATATTGAGAAAAAACTAAATTTGACTGCAACCATTAGAAATTGGAATACCGTTTCTCAGTTATTAAAAATGTATGAAGAACGATAATTTATGAGATATTTACTTTTATTTGTTTCCTTATTTTCATTTGCACAACAATCAAAATCTGTTGATTTTACTTCGGTACTTGGTAAAATTGATATCAACCCAATGGACAAATCAGTTTCGGGGGAAGTCACTTATGATTTTATAGTCAACAAATCAATAGATACTATCAAAATTGACGCTCAGAATATTGAATTTACCAATTTGAAAATTAATAATAACGAAGTAAAATACTGCAATAATAGAAAACAAATCTTACTTTTTGAAGGATATAAATTTGGAAATAACAAGTTAACTTTCAATTATTTGGCGAGACCAAAGCAAGCGATGTATTTTGTAGGAAAAGGGGAGCAGTTACAAATTTGGACTCAAGGTCAAGGGAAATACACGAGCAATTGGTTTCCAAGTTTTGATGATCCTAACGAGAAATTGATATTCAATTTGGATATCAAATTTAACAATCAGTTTCAAGTTATTTCCAATGGAAAATTAGAAAACAAAATTACAAGCCAGGATAATTTCATTTGGAATTACCGAATGAAAAAACCCATGAGTAGCTATCTTTTAATGATTGCAATAGGCAAATTTGAAATCAAAGAAGAACAGTCGGAGAGCGGGATATTGATATTTTATTATATCGAAAAAGAGGATTTCGCTAAGTTGGAACCAACTTATCGTTATTCTAAAACCATATTTGATTTTTTGGAAAAAGAGATTGGTTTAAAATATCCATGGGAAGTTTACAAGCAAGTTCCCGTTCGCGATTTTTTATATGCTGGCATGGAAAATACCTCGGCTACTGTGTTTTCAAGAGATTTTGTGGTTGATGAAATTGGTTTTAACGATAAGAATTATGTTAATGTAAATGCGCATGAATTGGCTCACCAATGGTTTGGAGATTTAATTACGGCTCAATCAGGAAAACATCATTGGTTACAAGAAGGTTTTGCAACTTATTTTGCTTTATTAGCTGAAAAAGAAGTTTTTGGGGATGATTATTTTTATAAAAAAATATTTGACACTTCCCTTCAATTGAGAAATGCATCAAAAACAGATTCTATCCCAATTTTAAGTGATAAAGCAAGTACATTATCGTATTATCAAAAAGGAGCCTTGGTATTATTTATTTTAAGAGAAGAAATCGGTTCAAAGATTTTTCAAAAAGCCATTAAAAACTATCTAAAAAAATACTCTTTTAAAAATGTCACTACTGCTAATTTTTTTGATGAAATAAGTAAAATCTCCAAATATGATTGTGAAGCATTTACAAAGAAATGGCTAGAAAATTCAAAATTTGATTTTGATTATGTTCTCCAATTATTATCTAAAAACAATTCGATAAAAACACTTTTGGATATAAAAAGAATGAAAGCAATTCCTTTTGCTGAAAAACGGGAGTTATTTGAAAAAACAATTATTTCCAAAGTTTATTATCCAATAAAAGAAGAAATAATTTATCAGTGTGAAAAAGTGCCATTTGAAGAAAAAAAGCAACTTTTAAAGTTGGCATTAGCAACAAATGAAATTAATGTTCGACAAGCAATTGCAAATACCACTCCTAAAGTTTCCTTGGAGTTTAAATCGGATTTCGAATCGCTATTGAATGACAATTCCTATATTACCAAAGAAATTTCATTGAGTACTTTTTGGGCTCAATTTCCAGAAGATCAAAAGAAAATTTTAGACAATTCAAAAGAATGGATTGGTTTTAATGATAAGAGTCTAAGAATATTATGGTTGACATTAGCTCTTGGAACCAAAGAATACCAAATGGCGGACAAATCAAAATTTTATGATGAATTATTGAATTATTGTAATCCTGAATATGAAACTTCCATTCGACAAAATGCAATGGAAAACTTACTTTTCATCAATGATAAAGACAAAAATGTACTTCCAAACCTAGTAAATTCAATAACAAGTTACCGATGGCAGTTTTCAAAATTCGGAAAAGATAAAATCCGTTTACTATTAAAAAATCCTAACATTCGGTTCTATTTAGAAGAGTTATTACCTAATTTATCAGAAGAGGAAAATATAGTGTTGAGTAAAATTTTAAGCGAAATACCGAACAAATAATATAATTATTTTATACATTTGATTGTTATTAACCTTAAATTAAAGACATTATGACTTCAAAAAGACTCTTAATTTTGGTTTTATTATTTCCTTTTTTATTCAACAATTGTAGTAATGATTCAGGAATTGATGGAAATTCAAACGACACTCCTTTAAACTTTGGAAGTGAAGTAATGAAAAATTTTACAGGACAAATACTTGACGAAAGCAATAATCCTGTTTCTAATGTTGCTATTACAATAGGAAACAAAACAGCAACCACCGATATAAATGGTATGTTTATAATAAATAATGCTACAGTACGAGATAAATTTGCTTTTGTAACAGCAAAAAAAGCAGGCTATCTAGATGGTTCCCGCTCATTAGTTCCAACTAATGGAATTAATATTGTTAAGATTACTTTGCTATCTGGAACTATTGTAGGAACTGTAAATTCAGGAACTTCAGGAAGTGTTTCTTTATCAAATGGTTCAAAAGTAACTTTTGATGGCAATTTCAAAACAGAAAATGGTCAGGCTTATTCCGGTGTGGTGAGTGTAATTATGAAGCATTTAGATCCAACTGACGCAACC
Organism: Flavobacteriaceae bacterium; assembly: GCA_009926065.1. Classification (GTDB taxonomy): domain Bacteria; phylum Bacteroidota; class Bacteroidia; order Flavobacteriales; family Flavobacteriaceae; genus Flavobacterium. The sequence continues at coordinate 73,012 of RFPP01000001.1, read as the reverse complement.
ACTTTTGATAAAATGCCTGGAATGTTATTGGCACAAAATGCAAGCGGTGAGGAACGTGTTCTAGAATCTTATGGAATGATGAATATTGAGTTGCGAGGAGCTGCATCACAAAAATTGCAACTTTCAACCACAGCACAAATTGAAATGCCTATCGCTACATCACAATTATCGGCATCACCAACAACAATTCCACTTTGGCATTTTGATGAAACGCTAGGATATTGGAAAGAAGAAGGAGCTGCGACTAAGCAAGGAACAAAATATGTAGGTACCGTTTCGCATTTTTCATGGTGGAATTGTGATGCTCAATTCCCAACAGTTAGATTATCGGTAACAGTGGTAAATTCAAATGGTACGCCTTTAGCAAATGTGAGAGTAGGAATAAGAAGAGCAACCAATTCTTACACTGTTAATGGGACTACTAATACTCAAGGGCAAGTTTCAGGATTGATTCCTGCAAACGAATCGTTGACTATGGTAGTATTTGATTCTTGTGGAAATATTGTAAGCACGACTAACATTGGACCATTTGCAGTAGCAACGACATTACCTAATTTAGTAATACCAAACTCTACAATTCAATCTACTTTAGTTCAAGGAAACCTTTTAAAATGTGATGGTACCAATGCTACCAATGGCTATGTTTTAATGCGTTACGGAAACCAAAACCAAATAGCAACAGTTACCAATGGTGCTTTTAGTTTTACAATGTTAGTATGTAGCGCTACCAATACTGCATTTAGTTTACAAGGATTTGATTATGATAACTTACAAACTACCAATTCAATTAATTTTACCTTCACAAGTCCAGTTACCAATGTTGGAAATATTACTGCATGTAACACTATTTCTGAATTTATATCCTATCGAATTGATTCTAATGAGGTAAGATACATAATTACTAATATAACAGCTTCAGGAAGAGGAACATCTTCTGGAACTAACTCCTCTGGCGTTTCTATATCAGCCTATAATGTTATCGCTCCAAATACAACACAATCATTCAATTTGTTTGGAAATACAGTTATACCTGGAATTTATACAACTTCAATGTTTTCAATATCTTCAGCTGATATTGGCTCCATAAATGCTCAAACGGTAAACACAGTTTCTTTCAATTTAAGTAGTGTGGGTGCTGTTGGTCAATATATAGATATCACATTCAATGGAACTTATACTAATTCAACTGGTTCGCATACCATTACGGGTGTTGCACACGTTATTAGAGATAATTAAGTTGAATAATTTTGATTTTAAAAACCACGCTATTTGCGTGGTTTTTTTATTTTAAAAAAATTAATATTTGTCAATAAATATGTTTCTTTGTATTGCATTTAATTTATAATAATGAAATTATTTTTAAAAACATTTTTGGTAACCTCGCTACTCTTATTGTTTTCCTGCAAAACAAAATATTATGATAAATCAATTGTTGTTGCTAGTTCAACCATTAACTCTAACGAAAAAATAACGTCTGTTAAGGATGATAAAACAATTGTGAATGATACCTCATTTGTAAATCTGAAAGAGTACAGTAATGATTTTGTATATGACATGAAATACGCTACAGAAGATAATTTTTTGAAATCGAAGGTTTATGATTGTGCGGAATGTTATATGCGATTAAAAACAGCAAAAGCACTTATAAAAGCCAATTCTAAATTTATGAAACTGGGTTATAAAATCAAACTTTACGATTGCTACCGACCTTTGGACGTACAAAAAAGAATGTGGAAAATAGTTTCAAATCCCAGTTATGTTGCCAATCCAAGTAAAGGCTCTATTCACAATAGAGGAGGAGCTGTTGATATTACATTGGTAGATAGTAGCGGAAAGGAACTAAATATGGGAACTCCATTTGATTTCTTTGGACCTGAAGCAAGTCATGACTATAAATATTTTCCAAATGAAATTTTAGAAAATAGAGCTTTATTTAAAAAAATAATGATGAGTGCTAAATTTCAATCTTTCGACTCTGAATGGTGGCATTACAATTTGAAAAACGCAAAATTAGATCCTATTTCTAATTTCAAATGGAAGTGCGACTAATCGATTACACAAGACAAGAAATCAATAAAATAATTACTAGGAAAATAAGTCTTTTGATCAAGTTCAGAAACTAATTCTTTTTTTATTATAAAATCCTGAGTTTCTGTTGAAAATTTTATTCTCATACTTGAAACAGGGGAAGTTTTTAGGTCGTCTATAGTACCTTTTAAAAAATAAAATGTTCCGGATAATATTCGGTTATTAAATCCTAAATCATCATTTACTGGAGTGCCACAATTCTCTTCTTCGGATGCAATTAGGGTAATCACTTTGTTATTTTCTAATTGCAGGTAAATTCTTGAATTTTTATCAAAACAATTTATTTTTAGAAAATCTTTACTTTTTTGTAGAATTAACAAACTGAGTAAAGGCATATCATTGGTTGACGTCAATGCGAAAAAAATATGTTTTGAAGTATTTCCAAAAACAAATTCATGTACAATTGCACTTTTGGTCTCTTTATATGTTCCTAAACTATCTGTCACATTAACACTAAATTCACATGGTTTTTGTGCATTTATATTTAGATTATACAATAATGTAACAATTAATATGAAGTTTTTCATGTTATTTAATTTTGCTGCAAATTATAACTATTTTATCATTATTTGAGTCTGTGGTAAAAAAACAATAGTTAGATCCACCCTCTTTAATTTTCCATTTTTTTCTAATTTCTTCTACACTGTCAGGAAAATTTCTAGTGGTAATATTCGCTTTTGTATTTTGTAAATTAGTTTTCATTTCATTTTTTGAATAGGCAAAAACCTTATTTATTTCAAATATTCTACCCGGAAAGTTGATTAGATTTTCAGAAGAATATAAATGAGAATGGGGGTGGAGTTTACTTATATTAAATTTTATACCAATTTCATCAAAACCTCCCGATTTCATAATTGCATTATTGGGTTCATATAGAAAATTTTTAGGAAGTTCGAAATAAGGTAATTCTACTTTTGAATTAAATTCAAAATTAAAAGTTTCAGTATTATCATTAACAATATTAACGGTTTTAATTTTAGTACTACCAACATAATCAGCGTTTAATTCCCATAATATTTCTTTCACTTCATTATCTACCGCTACAATATGAATACAATTTACATTAGTTAATTCAGATAATCCCGCAGATAGATCTAAAATTGGAGCAGTTTTTATCAGAATATTATTGGTTTTGGAAAAATAAAACGAAAGTAAATCAGGAACGTTTGGCAAGCAATCTTTTAACATAAAAACTTTGCCTTTTTGATTATTTCGTCTCGATGGATCTAAATATATCCAATCAAATTTCTGATTGTAATTATTCAGGATTTCATAACTATCTCCAGCAATACATTTCACATTATCGATTCCAATTTGCCTAAAATTATGTTTGACAATATCGGATAATTCGCTATCAATTTCACAATGAATTACTTTATTTATTCTCTCTGAAAAATAGTGGCAATCCACACCAAATCCGCCCGTTAAGTCAATTAAAGTTTCTCCATTAACAATTTTAGATTTGTATAAAGCGGTTTTTTCTGAAGAAGTTTGCTCCACAGAAATTTTACTTGGATAAACAATGTTTTCAGTAGAAAAATAAGTTGGAAGTTTATCTTTAACTTTTGATTTTGCGGCTATTTGGTTTAATATTGAAACCCATTTGACTTGTGGAAATGGATTTTTTTGTAAAGCTAATTTAGCAATATCAACACCTATTTTTGAATTGATATATTTTTGAATCTCAGGATTTAATAAAGTAATATCCATCGAATTAAATTCTAATTATTAAAAATGTAATTTAGGATATTAGCTCCCATTTTTAGTGCTTTTTCACGAACTTCAATTGGGTCATTATGCACATCGGCATCTTCCCAACCGTCACTTAAATCAGTTTCATATGTATATAGTAAAACCAATCTATTTTCAATAAATATACCGAATGCTTGAGGTCTTTTACCATCATGTTCATGAATTTTAGGTATTCCGGCAGGAAATGAATTTGGTTTTTGAAAAATAGGATGGTTGGCAGGTATTTCAACCAAAGCTTTGTCTGGGAAAAGTTTCGTAATTTCCTTTCTGATGTATTCATTCATTCCGTAATTATCATCTAAATGAAGAAAACCACCTGAAGTTAAGTAATTTCTCAGGTTTTCAACTTCTGAAGGATTAAAAACCACATTTCCATGTCCAGTAGCATGAACATAGGGATAGGAAAAAATATCAGGACTACTAGGAGTTACAACAGCATTTTTAGGTAAAATTTTAGTCCCAATAGTTTGATTACAATATTTTATCAAGTTAGGTAATGAAGTTGGATTTGCATACCAATCACCACCGCCATTGTATTTCAATAAGGCAATTTCTTGAGAAGAAGCAGAGGTTGAAATTATTAAAAAAAGTAGAATTATTTTTTTCAAAATAGATATTTATTCATTTATTAAAACAATGCAGTGACAAGCTACAATTGCTGCTGTTTCTGTTCGTAATCTTGAAGAGCCCAATGTTACAGGAATATAATTATTTTCGATTGCGAATGAAATTTCTTTATTAGAAAAATCGCCTTCTGGACCAATTAAAACGGTAACATTTTCATTAGGTTTTACAACTGATTTCAATGATTTTTTATCTGTTTCTTCGCAGTGAGCTATTAATAGCAAGCCTTCATTTTTTTGTTTGATAAAATCTTTGAAAGAAATAGGATCGTTAAGCTTTGGCAAATAAAAGTTTAAAGATTGTTTCATTGAAGATTGTAATATTTTGTCGAATCGATCGGTTTTTACAATTTTTCTTTCGGAATGATCACAAATAATTGGAGTAATTTCTGAAATTCCTATTTCGGTAGCTTTTTCTAAAAACCACTCATATCTGTCATTCATTTTTGTTGGAGCAACAGCTAAATGTAAATGGTATTTCGGAGCACTAGTTAATTCAAAACTTATTATTTTGACAGTACATTTACTATCGGAACCAACAACAATTTCAGTTTTGAATAAATATCCTAATCCATTGGTTACAAATAATATATCACCATCTTTTTTACGCAAAACTTTAATAATATGTTTGCTTTCTTCCTTATCAAAAGTAAAACTATCAGTAGTTTCGTTAATATTTGGATTATAGAATAATTGCATGAGATTAAAATTGAATCCTGGCTTTAGATACCACACCTGAAGTTTCGAAATTTTCCTGTAAATATTTTTGATACCCTACAATTCCAATCATTGCTGCATTATCAGTGGTGTATTCGAATTTAGGGATAAAAGTTTGCCATCCATATTTCGTTTGAGCTTCATTCATTGCATTTCTAATTCCCGAATTTGCTGAAACTCCACCGCCAATGGCTATCCTAGTAATACCAGTTTGATTAACCGCTAATTTCATTTTTTCCATTAAAATTTCAATTATACTGTTTTGAATAGATGCACATATATCATTTAAATTTTCTTCAATAAAAATAGGGTTTTGTGCTTTATTTTTTTGAATGAAATATAAAATTCCAGTTTTTAAACCTGAGAAACTGAAATCCAAGTTAGGAACTTTAGGTTTTGTAAAAACGAATGCTTTCGGATTGCCTATTTGTGCATATTTATCTAATAATGGGCCTCCAGGATATGGTAAACCTAGTATTTTTGCACTTTTATCAAATGCTTCTCCAACTGCATCATCAATAGTTTCTCCTATAACTTCCATATCAAAATAATCGTTCACTTTTACTATTTGTGTATGTCCCCCAGAAATGGTTAAAGCTAAAAATGGAAAAGTAGGTTTTTGATATCCTTCCTCATTAATAAAATGAGCTAAAATATGAGCTTGCATATGATTTACAGCTATTAGAGGAATATTTAATGCTATTGATAATGATTTAGCAAATGAACCTCCAACTAACAAAGAGCCCATTAATCCAGGTCCTTGAGTAAAAGCTATTGCTGTTAACTGTTCTTTTTGTATATTCGCTTTGCGAAGTGCAGCATCTACAACAGGTACAATATTTTGTTGGTGTGCTCTTGAAGCTAATTCAGGTACAACACCACCATATTGATTATGAATAAGTTGATTGGCTACAATATTAGACAAAACTTTATCGTTTTCTAAAATAGCTGCTGCGGTATCGTCACATGAACTTTCAATTGCGAGTATATATATTGGCTTATTGTTCATTAAAAGTTTGTTTTTTATTTAATATATCTTTAAATATTTTTTTTGCAATGGTCAAAATTAAAGAATTTTTATTTAAGGTATATGTAATATAATGTTTAAAAGGTGATATTAATTTTTTTAAAAAAATAGGAAGTATCAAAAAAATAAAAAAAATACTATTTCGAACCCTCCTTGCAATTATCCTACTATTTCTAGTACTTGGAATTACATTGTCTTTACCTGTAGTACAAACTAAAATTGGTGAGTATTTAACAGAAAAACTCCGAAAGGATTATAAAGCCGACATTAATGTAGAGCAAGTAGCTATTTCTATTTTTGGAGGTGTTAAATTAAGAGGCATTTTAATTCGTGATCACCATAAATTACCTATGATTACTGCTAAAAGCATTAAAACAAATATACTAAGCTTTGAAAAACTCTATAACGGGGATTTATTATTTGGGGAAATTAGAGTTGATAGTTTATTTTTTAATCTTAAGACATATAAAGGCGAAAAAGATACTAATATTTGGAAATTTGCCGATCTTTTTGATGATGGAAAACCTACTAAAGATAAGTTTTTAATGAAATCCAAGAATGTTTACATTACCAATAGTACTTTTATTTTATCTGATGAAAATAGTAATTACCCAATACAATTGAATTTAAATAAACTTAACATTGAAACTAGTAATTTAAAAATCTATGGTCCGGAAGTAGCTACAAATATTCTTAAAATGTCATTTTTAGACCATCGAGGAATTTCGGTTGAAAATTTAAAAACAAATTTTGAATATACTTTAAAACATATAAAATTAGAACAACTGAGTATTATTACTAAAAACTCTTTTTTAAACGGAAATGCAATTTTAAATTATAACGAAAATGACTTTGCAGACTTTAATAATAAAGTTGAATTTGACGTAAAATTAGATTCTGCCTCGATTGCTTCAAATGAAATTCGTTTTTTTTATAAAGAATTAGGGTCAAATCAACAGTTTAAAATAAAATCAAATATTAGGGGAACTTTAAATGATTTATATTTTTATAAACTTAATTTAGTAGACAGGAATACTAAAATTAATGGAAATATTAATTTTAAAAATCTTTTAGGTTCAGAACAACAATCTTTTTATATGAATGGTAAATTCAATTCTTTATCCTCAAATTATAGCGATCTTGTTAGTATTTTACCTAATATTTTAGGCAATAATTTACCTAAATCTTTAAATAAATTTGGACAATTTGATTTTAGAGGTAAAACAGAAATTACACCTTCAACTTTAAGTGCAGATTTTTATATGACTACTTCTCTAGGAAGTTTACAGTCTAATCTTGTTATGACCAATATTGATAATATTGATAATGCAGCCTACAAAGGGAATTTAATATTGGAGCAATTTAAAATTGGTCAATTTCTAGTTAAAAAAGATATCGATTTTGTAACTCTAAATTTTGATTTTGACGGTCAAGGGTTAAAACTGGATAACTTAAATACTTCACTTTCTGGAGATGTTTATAAATTAAATTATAAAGGCTACAATTACACCAACATTGTTGTGAATGGAAAATTTAAAAATCCAATTTTTCAGGGAAAATTAAACGTTAATGATCCAAATTTATTTATGGATTTTGATGGATTGGTTAATCTTGAGAAAAAAGAAATTAATTACAATTTTAATGCAAATATTGATTTTGCTAATTTGAAAAAATTAAATTTAGTTGAAAAAGATAGTATTTCGGTATTTAAAGGTAATATTGAAATGATTGTTTCGGGGAAGAATTTAGATGATTTTAAAGGTTCTGTAAACCTATATAACATTTCCTATCAAAATCCAAAAGACACCTACTACTTTGATGATTTTAGTTTAAATTCAAGTTTTGATGAAAGAAATATCCGAACTATTTCTATTAATTCTCCTGATATAGTTCAAGGTAAAATAGTTGGAAATTTTCAAATGGATCAATTACAATATATGTTGGAGAATTCTCTTGGAAGTCTATATGCCAATTATAAACCTAATAAAATTAAAAAAGATCAATTTTTGAAATTTGATTTTTCAATTTATAACAAGATCATTGATATTTTTTTACCAGGCGTTTCTTTGGCACCCAATACATTATTTCAGGGATCGATTAACTCTGATAAAAATGATATTAAATTTAATTTTAATTCACCTAAAATTACTGCCTTTGACACTAACATACATAAAATTAGCATAAGAGTTGATAATAAAAATCCACTTTATAACACCTATGTTTCTATGGATAGTGTTCAATCGGATAAATACAAAATTTCTGATTTTAATTTGATTAACGTAATTGAAAACGACACTTTATTTGTTAGATCAGAATTTAAAGGAGGAAAAAAAGCAGAGGATATTTTCAAAATTAATGTTTTTCATACTATTAATAAACAGAATTTTAATGTAGTTGGAATTCAAAAATCTGAAATAAAATTTAAGGAGGTATTGTGGTATTTGAATGAAAACAGTGAAGATAGCAACAAAATAGTATTTGATAAAAGGTTGTCAAATTTTTCCTTTGATGATATAGCTTTAACTCATAAAAATGAAAAAGTTGAATTTAAAGGTTTTGTAAATGATAAAAACTCAAAAGATTTAAATTTAATATTTACCAATATTGATGTTAATAAGTTGACCCCTGAAATTTCTGATTTTACATTTAAAGGAATTTTAAATGGATCCGTCAATTTGAAACAAAACAATAATATTTATCAACCTACAGCCTCTATTTTCACAGATAATTTGAGTGTAAATAATGTACTTTTAGGTAAATTAAATTTAGATATTTCTGGAGATAATGAATTAAAAAAATTCAATGTAAATTCTACTATTGTAAATGAGAATTTGGATTCTTTTAGTGCCATCGGTGAATTTAACATTGAAAATGAAGAAACCAAGACTAATTTGGATTTAAGATTTAACAAATTTAATTTAGGTGTTTTAGGATTAATAGGTGGAGATATTGTAACGAACATCAAGGGGTATGCTTCTGGAAGTACAAATATTGAAGGAGTAATTACCGATCTTAAAGTAAATGGCCGAATGTATTTAGAAGACTCTGGAATTTCAATTCCTTATTTGAATGTAAATTATGAGTTTGATAAAAATTCAATAGTTGATATTACTGAAAATTCATTTATTATAAGAAATGCAAGCATTAGTGATTCAAAATTTAAATCTCAAGGTAAATTAGATGGAAGAATTAAGCACAATAAATTTTCAGATTGGATTTTAGATTTAAAAGTAAAATCGGATAGATTCCTTGCATTAGACACAAAAGATAGTGAAGATGCTGCCTATTTTGGCACCGCTTTTATTAATGGAATAGCTTCAATTTCAGGACCTTCAGATGGATTAGTAATTAATATTGACGCTAAATCTGAAAAAGGAACAGCAATCAAAATCCCAATTAATGATGTTAATGCGTCTGGAACTAATGAATATATTCATTTTCTTACTTCAAAGGAAAAATATAATAATGGAATTGGTTTATCTAATAATTCAAGAAATTATAATGGTCTAGAATTGAAATTTAATTTGGATATTAACCAAAAAGCGGAGATTGAAGTTATTTTAAATAGGAATTCTGGCCATGGAATGAAAGGTCGAGGAAATGGAAATTTATTATTAGAAATTAATACTTTAGGTAAATTTATTATGACTGGAGATTTTCAAGTTTATGAAGGAACTTATAATTTCAAATATGGTGGTTTAATTGATAAAAAATTTAAAGTTAAAAAATTTGGTTCAATAGTTTGGGAAGGTGACCCGCTTAAAGCAAATATTAATTTAGAAGCTGTTTATGAAACTACCGCTAATCCAGCAGTTCTACTAGATAATCCATCTATAAATAAAAAAGTACCTGTTGATGTTATTATTGGGATAAAAGGAAATTTAAGTAATGTAGAGCCTGATTTTTCAATTAATTTTCCAACAGTAAGCTCTGTTTTAAAATCGGAAATACAATATAAATTAGATGATAGAGATACTCGTCAAAAACAGGCTTTATATTTACTTTCCTCTGGAGGATTTTTAAGTCAATTAGGAATAAGCCAAACAGATTTATCTGGAAATATTTTTGAAAAATTTAGTGGTATTTTTAATGATATTTTTCAAGACGAAGAAGGCAAGTTTAATTTAGGTATTGATTATGTTTTGGCCGATAGGCGACCTGGTTCAGAAACCGATGGTAGATTTGGGGTTACTGTTTCATCCAAAATAAATGACAGAATTACATTTAACGGAAAATTAGGAGTGCCAATAGGTGGAATAAATCAATCAGCAGTAGTAGGTGATGTAGAAGTTCAATATCGTGTTAATGAAGATGGTACCTTAAATTTAAGGGTTTTTAATAAAGAAAATGACATTACTTTTATAGGTCAAAATATAGGTTATACTCAAGGACTAGGTATCTCTTATGAAATAGATTTCAATACCTTTAAAGAGTTGGTAAACAAAATATTTAAGAAAAAAATATTAGCCCCTAAAATTACTAATTCAATCAATCAATCAGATTCTGATATTCCTAGTGATGGAATTAATTTTAAAAGCAAAAAAAATAAACCTAAAAAGAATACTAAAGCTAATTCTGAAGCAATTTTGAATAATGAAATAGATTAACTGATGAAATATTATTCTGATATGGAAAGTTATTAATTTAAAAACTTATCAACGAAAACGTTTGAATTTACATTATTTAATAATATAATAAAAATTGCACTTTTTTTAAACCCAATTTATATTAAGTTTACATTTTAAAACAAAAAAATGAGTAGTACAATAAAAAAAATAGGTGTTTTAACTTCTGGAGGTGATTCTCCCGGAATGAACGCTGCTATTCGATCTGTTGTTAGAACTTGTGCCTACCATAACATAGATTGCATAGGGATTTATCGTGGTTATCAAGGAATGATTGAAGGAGATTTTAAAGAGCTTGGACCTCGAAGCGTTAACAACATAATTAATAAGGGAGGTACCATATTAAAGTCGGCTCGATCAAAAGAGTTCATGTCAGCTGAAGGCAGAAATAAAGCTTATCAAAATCTAGTTAAAGCTGAGATTGATTCGCTCGTAGTAATTGGAGGCGATGGAAGTTTTACAGGTGCCGAAGTATTTAATGCAGAATATGGTTTTCCTGTCATGGGTATTCCGGGTACTATTGATAATGATATTTTTGGAACTAGTCATACATTAGGTTACGATACAGCATTGAATACGGTGATCGAAGTAATTGATAAAATTCGTGATACTGCAAGTTCTCATAATCGATTATTTTTCGTAGAAGTTATGGGTCGTGATGCTGGACATATAGCTTTAAATGCAGGTATTGGAGCCGGTGCTGAAGAAATTTTAATTCCTGAAGAAAATTTGGGATTAGAACGTTTATTAGATTCTTTACACAAAAGCAAATCATCAGGTAAATCATCAAGTATCGTTGTAATTGCGGAAGGAGATAAAATTGGCAAAAGCGTATTTGAACTTAAAGACTATGTAGAAGCCAATATGCCTGAATACGATGTTCGAGTTTCAGTTTTAGGACATATGCAAAGAGGTGGTTCACCTTCTTGTTTTGATAGAGTTTTAGCAAGTAGATTAGGGGTTAAGGCTGTTGAATCTTTATTAGAAGGAAAATCAAATTACATGGTTGGTATTTTAGGAGATAAAATAACTCTAACACCATTAGAACAAGCTATTAAAGGTCATACTGAAATTGATAAAGAACTATTGCGAGTTTCTGATATCATGTCAACGTAAAAAATTAAATTAATATAAATCGGCGATTAGTTAATTGTCAAAAGTTTTAAAAAAAAATGTCAAAAGTAAAATTAGGAATTAACGGATTTGGAAGAATCGGAAGAATTGTTTTTAGAGAATCATTCAATAGAGATAATGTTGAAGTAGTTGCAATCAATGATTTGTTAGATGTAGATCATTTGGCCTATTTATTAAAATATGACTCTGTACACGGTCGTTTTGCTGGAAAAGTAGAAGTTATTGATGGAAATTTATTTGTTAACAACAAACTTATTAGAATTACTGCTGAAAGAGAACCTGCCAATTTAAAATGGGATGAAGTAGGAGTAGATGTAGTGGCTGAATGTACTGGTTTTTTCACTACTTTAGAAACCGCTCAAGGACATATAAAAGGAGGAGCAAAAAAAGTTATTATTTCTGCCCCTTCTGCTGATGCGCCAATGTTTGTAATGGGTGTCAACCATGATAAAGCAAAAGCAACAGATACTGTAGTTTCAAATGCTTCATGTACAACAAATTGTTTAGCTCCTTTGGCAAAAGTTATTCATGATAATTTCGGAATTTTAGAAGGATTAATGACCACTGTTCACGCAACAACTTCTACACAAATGACTTGCGATGGACCATCTAGAAAAGATTGGAGGGGGGGTCGTGCCGCGTCTTGCAATATTATCCCATCTTCAACTGGAGCTGCAAAAGCTGTGGGTATGGTTATTCCTGATTTAAATGGAAAATTAACTGGAATGTCCATGCGTGTTCCTACAACTGACGTTTCTGTGGTAGACTTAACTGTTAAATTAGCTAAAGAAACTACTTACGATGAAATCATGTCGGTATTGAAAAATGCTTCTGAAACTTCTATGAAAGGGATTTTAGGATACACAGAAGACGCAGTAGTTTCTCAAGATTTTGTCTCTGATTCTAGAACTTCAATTGTAGATGCTAAAGCAGGAATTGGTTTGAATTCTACCTTTTTCAAAATCATTTCTTGGTACGATAATGAATACGGATATTCAAGTAAATTGATTGATTTATCAGTTCACATATCTAGTTTGAAATAATATTTATTTATCCAAATTTAATTGAGGATTTTGTTTCAAATTATTTAATTATCTAAACCATATTTTATGAAATTATTAGTTGATAGCGGTTCTACAAAAGCCGATTGGATTTCAATTGACGAATCAGGAAAAATCTTGTTTACTACCCAAACATTAGGATTGAATCCAGAGGTTCTTAATAAAGAAGAAATTATTTCTAGGGTAAATGATAGATTTGATATTTCTTTAAATAAAGAAAACGTAACACATCTATTTTTTTATGGGGCAGGATGCGGTACTGACAGGATGAAAAATTATCTAACTGACGTATTTAAAGAGTACTTTCCAAATGCAGTAGTTGTAGTTCACGAAGATACTTATGCAGCCGTTTATGCAACTACCCCAAAAAATGAAAAAGCAATTGTTTGTATTTTAGGGACAGGTTCTAATTGTAGTTATTATGATGGAAAAATTCTTCATCAAAAAGTTCAATCGTTGGGCTATATCGCAATGGATGATTGTAGTGGAAATCAATTTGGAAGACAACTAATTAGAGATTATTATTTTGGAAAAATGCCAATTAATTTAGCAATCGAATTTGCAAAATCATACGATTTAGATGCTGATGTAATTAAGAATCAATTATATAAACAGCCAAATCCAAATGCTTATATGGCAACATTTGCAAAATTCCTTATTTTACACAAAGAGGAAGAATATTGCCAGAAATTAGTACGAAAAGACATGCAAGTTTTCGTTGATAATTACATTACTCAATATGAAAATTGCAAAGAAGTTCCAATTCATTTTATTGGTTCTATAGCGTTTTATTTAAAAGAGGAACTAAAAGAAGTATTAGAAAACAACGGATTAAAAATTGGAAATGTATTAAGAAGACCGATTGATGGTTTAATTGATTTTCATATTTTAAACTAAATTCTACAATAAACCGAATTTGAAATATTAAATTCGGTTTATTGTTATCTAAATTTATTTAATTCCAATCATAGAAATTTCAATATTAACATTTCTAGGTAAATTGGCTACTTGAACTGTTTCCCTTGCAGGTGCAATTTCTTCATCGAAGTAACTAGCATAAACGGTGTTTATTTTTGCAAAATCATTCATATCAGAGATATAAATGGTGCTTTTAACTACATTAGAGAAATTCATATCAGCAGCTTCTAAAACTGCTTTCAAATTTTCCATTACTTGAGTCGTTTCCTTTTCTATGGTATCTAAAACTAATTCCATAGTTGAAGGATTTAAGGCTATTTGACCTGAAGTATATAATGTATTTCCTATTAATACCGCTTGATTGTAAGGTCCAATTGGTGAGGGTGCTTTGTCTGTAAATATTATTTTTTTCATGTTATCTTAATTGTCTATCAGGAACTGTTCTTTTTTCCCACTTAATATCACTTAGTACACTTGATTTTATTCCAATAAAAAATCCCCAAAAGGCATTGTCACCAAATGGAAGCCAGTTAAAATCCATTCTCCAACTTAATAAGTCTCTTTCAAATCGAAATTGAGTATAGGTTACCCCTTTTTGAACAAAATCGTAACCAGAAGAGGTTCCTATTCTCCATTTCGGCGTCAATTCAATGTTGGTTGAAAAACTTAAAGTGTTTCCTATGATTTTATTTTCTCTATTGTTATTACTATAAGTTAAAGAATAGGCCATTGTTAAATCCCATGGAATTGTAGATTTAAAAAATTCAGAAATTTTATTCTCACTATCTTCTCTTTGATTGAACTGACTATCTCTTCTGTCACTAAAATCGGTGTTTGTTCCATATAAATCATCAGAACGACCACCATTTCGTTCCCCTTGTTTATTTTTATTTTCTTCTCCATCTGTACTTGCTAATGAATAATTGATGGTCAAATTTGAACTTGTCATTCTAAATAAACTACCTTCATTATTCCAATTGAAGGTGTTGATTCTTCTGCCAGAATTATCTATTGCGTAAGGATCTAATGTAGTAGCAAAGTTAACGTTCATTTTATTTTTGAATAGCGTAGTACCTCCGCTTATCCTTAAAGGTGACCACCTTAATGAATCCGAGGTAGCATTATAATCGGTGTGAAAATTTAAA
Source organism: Flavobacteriaceae bacterium (assembly GCA_009926065.1). Classification (GTDB taxonomy): domain Bacteria; phylum Bacteroidota; class Bacteroidia; order Flavobacteriales; family Flavobacteriaceae; genus Flavobacterium. The sequence goes on along the minus strand of RFPP01000001.1, from coordinate 57,922 downwards.
TTATTTAACAACATAATTTTTTTAGGCTCTGTTTTGGTAGCATCTTTATCTCTAACCTTAGCCTCAAAAGTGTTACTTATGTCAAAACTGATAATATTTGATTTACCTAATCCCGGCGAACCATATATCCCTCTTTCAAATCGAGTATATTCTTTAATAATTGTTCCACTTCCGTCAGAAGCATAGGTATCATAATATTTTTCAAAACTAGGAGCATAACTATAGGCAACTGAGGGTCTTATAACATGTCTAATAGATTGTATCTTTTTGTTTGAACCAAAATTAAAAGTTCCATAAATAGTTGTTCCTATACTTGAACTAAAATTATAAGTTCTAAATGCGTCAAATCCATTTTCAAAACTCTCCACAACCTTATTTTGCTGATTATCAAAACGTTTATTTAATGTTTTGAAGTACCATACTTCATTATAATTTAATGAAGCAGAAGCACTAAAATATTTAAATAATTTAAAATTCGTACTCAAAGGAATAGAATGCTGAAAACCCGAATTTGCATCTCTAAACATTTGAGGTTTGAAAAATAAAGAATCTTTTGTTTCTATCCTATTATCTCCTCTCAATGTGTATTGAAAGTTAATGTTTTTAAATATTCCTCTTTTTTCCCCATCTTTAGGAGCAAATGGAAAAATACGATCAACATTGAGTTGCAAAGAGGGTAATGTCATATTTATTGTTTGCGTTTGGGTATTTTGAGAATGGGTTGCCGTTAATGACATATTTACCTGAGGAACACTATTAAAAGTTTTTGAATAGGATACAGAGGAACTTAATGTATTGTTTAAACGAGAATTATTGTTAACCTGATTAATGGATTGCTGGAAATAAGTGCTACTACCCATATTTACAGAAGCTGAAAATCGTGAATTTGGATTTGATTTTTGATCTTTATTGTGAGACCATTGAATGTTATAAATATTACTTTTAGTATAATCAGGATAGCCGCGTTCACTTGTAATTAAATTCTCAAAACGTATATTTATATTACCATTATACTTGTAACGTTTAGCATAACTAGTTTCAGCTCTTAGTGCATAACTCCCATTAGTATAATAATCTCCTAATATGGCTAAGTCATAATTATCGCTTAAAGCAAAATAATATCCTCCATTTTGTAAAGCAAACCCTCTTTGTCTTGTATCATTAAAAGTAGGCATGATTATACCAGATTCACTAGTTTCTGTCATTGGAAAAAATGCAAATGGCATAATTAAAGGTGTAGGGACATTGGCTATTACCATGTGGGTTAATCCAATTACAGATTTTTTTCCTGGAACAAATTTAACTTTACTGGTTTGAAAATAATATTCTGGATTTTCGATGTCTTCAGAGGTAGTAAAACGAGCTCTTTTCATAAAATAAACAGAATCATTTTCTCTTTTTGTAATTTCTGCTTTGATTTTAAAGTCATTTTGCTCTGTTCTTGAATTCCAAACGAGTGCTTTCTTTGTTTTAAAATTAAAACGAATGGAATCTGGTTCAATAACGTTGACACCTTGCTTAAAAACAGGAAGTTGGGTATACTTTCCTGTGGAATCTTTTATTCTCCCTGCATAAATTTCATTTTTTTCATAATCTAATACAATTATTCCCGATTTTAGCTCAATATCTTGATAGTACAACTCTGCCTTATCAAATAATGTCATTAATTTCTTTTTCTGATTTATTTTTTCATATCCTATTGCAGTTCTTTTTATTTTGGATTCTAAGATTTCTTTTTTTGGTTTTAAAGTATCCATTTTTAAAGAATCCAAACTAATTGATGGGTTAGATACTATTTTAACATTAGATTCTTTTAGTTCTTTTGATTTATTTTCAACCGATTTTAAAGGTAAATTTTGTGAGTATGATTTAGTTGATCCTATTGTTAGGAAAAATGATAATAAAACGATATAAAATAAGTTTGTATACAAAGGTTTAAATGCTATTTTTGTAAAATCAAGGTTTATAATTTTAATTGCCAAAACTACACATTAATTTTGGTCAAAAATAATCAATTAAAATATTTATAACTCTAAAGAAATAATAAAATTAACTTAATATGTTCGTGAATATTAAAAATATAATTAAAGTTTTATCGATAATTGGAATGTTATTTCTAACTATTTCCGGTAATTCTCAAATTAAAAAATTTAAAGTTACCTTGGATGCAGGTCATGGAGATCATGACTTCGGTGCGGTTTATAATGGTCATATTGAAAAAAATATTTCGTTAGCTATTGTTTTAAAAGTGGGTAAAATTTTGGAAGAACAACCCAATTTTGAAGTCAATTATACCAGAGAAACAGACGTATTTATTGGGTTAGTGGAGCGAGCAAATATAGCAAACAAAGCCGATTCAAATATTTTTGTTTCCATTCATTGCAATGCAAATAAAAATACAGCTGCTGATGGTACAGAGACTTATGTAATGGGTATGACCAAAAATGCATCTAGTTTAGCTGTTGCAAAAAATGAGAATGAGGTTGTAACTTTAGAAAAAGACTATAAACAAAAATATAATGGGTATGATCCAAGTTCGCCTGAAACCCTAATTGGGTTAACATTAATGCAAGAAGATTATTTAAATAATAGTATTGCGCTTGCTGCCAAAGTTGAAGATGAGTTTGCTAAAATAGGCAAAAAAATTAGGGGTGGAGGTGTGAAACAAGCTCCATACATGGTTCTTCATAAAGCATATATGCCAAGGGTTTTGATTGAAACAGGATTTGTTTCTAATCCAGTTGAAGGTGCAATTTTAGATTCTGAAGAAGGTCAAAATGATATAGCAAATGCCATTGCAAAAGCAATAATTAGTTATAAAAAAGAATATTTTGGAATTGATGATGATTATACAGAAGAAAATCGCCCTTCGAAAAAAATTATTGAAAAAACATCAGTTGACAACCCTATCTCAATAAAAAAAGATGAGGTTATAATTAATAAAGAAAAGTCAAAAGAATCTCTAAAGGAAACCGATATACAATTTAAAGTACAAATTGCAGCCAGTACTAAAAAAATGAATTTAGATCCTAGTAATTTCAAAGGTTTAAAGAATATTCAATTAGAAGATTCTGGATCAATTTATAAATACTTTTATGGCCAAACATCAGATTATGAAGAAGTAAAGAAACTTTTATCTGAAGCTAAATCAAAAGGGTATAATTCCGCATTTATAATAGCTCTTAAAAACGGAAAATCAATTCCTTTAAAAGATGCGATTAAATAATTCATTTAACCAAAGTTTTATTTTAAATTTGTACAAAATATCTGAAATTGAAAATTACAAAAGAAATTAAAGCCGGAATATTAGTTATTTCCTCCATTTCCTTATTTATATGGGGTTATAGTTATTTGAAAGGCAAAGACATATTAAATAATTACAAAACATTTTTTGTAAAATACGATAATGTTGAAGGTTTAGCAGCGACTGCTCCTATTACAATTAATGGTTTAGTTGTAGGTCAAGTTGCCGGTATTAAACTCCAACCAAATGGAGAAATTTTGGTACAGCTTCAAATAAAAAATGATTTTCAATTTTCTAAATCTAGTGTGGTAGCCATATATGAACCTGGATTAATAGTCGGCAGACAACTCCAAATTATTCCAAATTTTAGTGACAAAAATGTTGCTGTTAGTGGAGATACATTAACAAGCTCGGTAAAAAAAGGATTGACAGATTTAGTAAGCGATAAGTTGGCTCCACTGCAACAAAAAATTGAAAAAATGGTTGTTAATGCCGATTTGCTTTTAACTAATTTAAATGAAGTTTTAGATACAAAGTCTAAAGAAAATTTAAAAAATAGTATATCCGATTTGAGCAAAACTATTAAAGCTTTCAATCAAGTAGTAGATAATGCAAATTCTATTTTAACCAATAATAAAGGTAATATTGATAAAACGTTCTCAAATTTGAATAAAGTTTCAACCGATTTTTCTAAAATTTCTGATTCTTTATCAAAAGCCAACCTTACAAAAGTGGTTAATAATCTTGAAAAAACGCTTATCAATGTTGACAAAATCATGAATGATGTTCAATCTGGCAAAGGTTCTTTAGGTAAAATTGTTAAGGATGATGACCTATACAATAATCTCGAAAAAACATCTAAGGAATTGGAATTGTTACTACAAGATTTAAGGTTAAATCCTACCAGATATATTAATGTTTCGTTATTTGGGAAGAAAAATAAACCTTATAAAACTCCAAACGACTCGATTAAAATTACTAAAAACTAAATCTTTATGGGGTTAGTAAACTTGATATTTGCAATTATTTTAATTTTTGGTTTCGGTTTTTTTACTATAAACATTAGAAAAATAATCAGAAACATAAAATTAGGTCAGGATGTAAATCGTTCAGACAATCCTTCTTTAAGATGGAAAAATATGGCAATGATTGCGTTGGGACAATCTAAAATGGTAAAAAGGCCAATAGCTGGATTCCTTCATATTATTGTTTATGTTGGATTTATCATCATAAATATTGAATTACTGGAAATAATTGTAGATGGTCTTTTTGGTACTCACAGGGTTTTTTCTGGCCTAGGTAGCCTATATAATTTTCTTATAGGTTCCTTTGAAATTTTAGCAATTTTGGTTATTGTTTCAGTAATGATTTTCTTTATTAGAAGAAATATTATCAAGTTAAATCGTTTTATTCATAATGATTTAAAAGGATGGCCAACAAGAGATGCTAATTTAATTTTGTATTTTGAAATTGTATTAATGTCCTTGTTTTTATTAATGAATGCTGCCGATCTTCATTTGCAAAATATTCCAGAAGGATTCGAACATTATAGTAAAGCAGGTGTGTTCCCAATTTCTCAATTCCTTTTGCCTCTTTTCGATGGTCTTTCAACCAACTTAGTTTTCATATTAGAAAGAACTTTTTGGTGGCTACATATTATAGGAATATTAATATTTTTGAATTACCTCTATTTTTCTAAACACCTTCATATTTTATTAGCATTTCCTAATACTTATTTTGCAAATTTAAACCCAGAAGGACAATTTGATAATTTAGAATCGGTAACTAAAGAAGTTAAATTAATGATGGATCCAAATGCCGATCCATTTGCAGCAGCTTCAGTGGAAGAAAATGCTATACCTTCAAAATTTGGAGCAAGTGATGTACAGGATTTAAATTGGGTTCAATTATTAAATGCTTATACTTGTACAGAATGTGGGAGATGTACCTCTGTTTGTCCAGCAAATCAAACAGGAAAAAAATTATCACCAAGGAAAATAATGATGGATACAAGAGATCGATTAGTAGAAGTTGGTAATAATATTGATAAAAATAAAGGAGTTTTTATTCCTGATAATGTGACTTTGCTAAACAATTATATCTCAGCAGAAGAAATTTGGGCTTGTACCTCATGTAATGCATGCGTTGAAGAATGTCCTGTTAATATCAATCCATTATCAATAATTATAGACCTGCGTAGATATTTAGTAATGGAACAGAGTGCTGCTCCGATGCCACTGAATAATATGATGAGTAATATTGAAAACAATGGAGCCCCATGGCAATACAATCAACAAGATCGGTTGAATTGGAAACATGAATAAAATAAAATACAATTTTAACATCAAATGAGTTTAGAAGATTTAAACAATAAATTAGTATCCGCATCCGAAAATGGTCAAAAAATAAGTCCAATTTTAGCCGAAGGTGTAAAAAATTATTTAATAGATATTGATGGTACTATTTGCGATGATATTCCAAATGAGGAACCAGAAAGAATGTTAACAGCCGAAGTTTACCCTGATGCTTTAATTACGTTAAATAAATGGTATGATGAGGGTCATGTGATTTGTTTTTTTACATCAAGAACAGAAGATCATAGAGAATATACCGAAACTTGGTTAAAAAAACATGGTTTTAAATACCATGGAATGGTAATGGGAAAGCCACGTGGTGGAAATTATCATTGGATTGATAATCATTTGGTTAAAGCTACTAGATATAGAGGAAAATTTACAGATTTAGTGGATAAGGAAGTAACAATACAAGTTTTTGATGATGAGCATCATGAGTAATTAATAATTTATTAGTGGTTTCAATTAATAATTAAATTATGTCTGAAAATATAGTAGTTCCTACCATGGCAGAAATGCTTGCACAAGGAAAACAGCCCGAAGTATTATTTTGGGTTGGTTGTTCTGGAAGTTTCGATGATAGAGCCAAGAAAATTACAAAAGCATTTGTAAAAATTTTGAATAAATCAAATGTATCGTTTGCTGTTCTTGGAACTCAAGAAAGTTGCTCTGGTGATCCAGCTAAACGTGCCGGAAATGAATTTCTTTTTCAAATGCAAGCTATGATGAATATTGAAGTTTTAAATGCATATGAAGCCAAGAAAATTGTTACTGCTTGCCCTCATTGTTTTAATACTTTAAAAAATGAATACCCTGAATTAGGAGGTAAATATGATGTAATCCATCACACTGAATTTTTAAAATCTTTATTAAATGACGGTCGTTTAACTATTGAAGGTGGTCAATTTAATGGAAAAAAAATAACTTTTCATGATCCTTGTTATTTAGGAAGAGCCAATTCAATATATGAAGCTCCCAGAGATTTAATTGATAAGTTGGATGCTGAATTAGTTGAAATGAAAAGATCTAGAGCCAATGGATTGTGTTGTGGAGCCGGTGGTGCACAGATGTTTAAAGATGCTGAAGATGGAAATAAAGAAATAAATATTGAAAGAACTGAAGATGCATTAAAAACCAACCCAGATATTATCGCTACAGGTTGCCCTTTTTGTAATACTATGTTGACAGACGGTATTAAGAATAAAGAAAAAGAAGGTGAAGTCAAAGTGATGGATATTGCCGAATTAATCGCAAATGCTCAAGACTTATAAGATATATCATGTATATTCCATTTGAAAATTTACCGGAAGAATCTAAAATTTGGATATACCAATCCAATAGAAAATTTTCTGATCAAGAGATTGCAGAAATTGAAGTAGATTTAAAGGATTTTGTAGAAAATTGGGCTGCTCATGGTACAGGACTTGAAGCTTCTTACATATTGAAATATAATAGGTTTATAATTTTAGCTGTAAATCAAGAAATTCAAATAGCTACAGGTTGTTCCATAGATGCATCTGTACGTTTTATTCAAAATTTGGAACAAAAGTATCAGGTAGATTTATTAGATAAAATGAATGTAACCTTCAAGTTAGGTGAACATATTGCTCACAAATCATTGATTGATTTTAAAAAAATGGCAAAAGATAAAGCCGTTACAGAAAATACTATTGTATTTAATAATCTAATTAATAATATTTCTGAATTTAATGAATCATGGGAAGTTCCGGCTATGGATAGTTGGCACAGTCGCTTTTTTTAAAAGTAAATAATGAAATGAAATTTCCTCAATATAATTATAATGTAGCTTTATTTCTTATATTTTTTGTTTTTTCTTGTTCTTCAACCAAACAATTAAATTCAAAAAATATAGTTTCAAATGATTTTGAAACTGAATTAAACATAGATAAAAAACATACCAAAAATCCATTTTTCAAAGAATCTGATAATCAACAAAGATGGGTTGATAGTCTATTTAATCTAATGACATTAGAAGAAAAAATCGGACAATTATTTATGGTTGCGGCATATTCTAATAAAGATTCGATTCATGTAAATTCTATCGATAAATTAATTAAAGAATCAAAAGTAGGGGGTCTAATTTTCTTTCAAGGTGGTCCAGTTCGACAAGCTAAATTAACTAATAGATACCAATCTAAATCTAAACTACCATTATTTATTGGAATCGATGCTGAGTGGGGATTAAGTATGCGTTTAGATTCTACCTATAGATTTCCTTGGAATATGACATTAGGAGCTATTCGTGATACTAAATTAATTGAAAAATTAGGTGTTAAAATGGCGCAAGAAGCTAAAAGACTAGGAATCCATTTTAATTTTGCACCTGTTTTAGATATAAACACCAACCCTAAAAATCCTATAATAGGTTTTCGATCATTTGGTGAAAATAAAGAAAATGTAACTCAGAGTGCTTTGTCTCTTATGAAAGGAGTTCAAAGTCAGGGAATTTTCTCTACTGGTAAACATTTCCCAGGACATGGAGATACAGAGGTAGATTCACATTTGTCATTACCAAATGTAACTTTTTCGAAAGATAGAATAAATGAAGTCGAATTTTATCCTTATAAAAAATTATTTACTGAAGGTCTAGCATCTGTTATGGTGGCTCATTTGAGTGTTCCAAGTTTAGAACCTCGAATAAATTACCCAACCTCTATATCCTACAATGTGGTTACCAATGTTTTGCAAAATCAATTGGGTTTTGAAGGCTTAGTTTTTACCGATGCCTTGAATATGAAGGGAGCTAGTAATTACAAAAAAGAAGACGGAGTTGCTCTAAGTCCTGGTGATATTGATTTAGAAGCATTTTTAGCAGGTAATGATATATTACTTTTTTCAGAAAATGTACCTGCAGCAATTGATAAAATTTGTATGGCTTATCAAAACGGTTTAATTTCTGATTACAGATTATCAAGATCAGTAAAGAAAATTCTTCGATATAAATATTTTGCAGGTCTAAATAATTATAAAACAATTAATACTGATAATTTAATAAATGATATTTATCCAAGTACAAATGATGCTTTACAATATCAATTGTATGAAAATGCAATTACCGTTGTTAAAAATAAAAACAGTGTTTTACCTATAAAATCATTAGAAAAAAATAAAATTGCTTATGTAAAATTAGGGGATGATACTAATAGTAAATTTGTTTCTACATTAAAAAAATATACTGAAATAACTGAGCTTTCAAGTGACAATATAGATAGCTTAAACGTACAATTAAGTAATTATAATACTGTTATTGTTGGTTTCCATAAATCTGATAAGGCATGGAAAAAACAAGATTTTACCGAAAAGGAATTACTTTGGTTACAAGAAATTGGTAAAAAAAATAATGTAATTTTAGACGTTTTCACAAAACCATATTCTTTGTTGCAAATATCAAATTTTGATGAAATAGAATCGGTTGTTGTTTCTTATCAAAATAGTGATATTTCTCAAGAGGTTTCAGCCGAATTAATATTTGGTGCAATCGAAGCAAAAGGTAAATTACCAGTTTCTATTGGTAATAATTTTGCAGTAAATGATGGATTGTCAACTAAAAAATTAAATCGTTTAGGCTTTTCAACGCCAGAAAATGTTGGTATGAACTCTCAAATATTATCCAAAATTGATGCTTTAGCAAATAAAGCAATTGATAATAAAATGACACCGGGATTACAAATTTTAGTTGCTAAAAAAGGTAAGGTAATCTATCAAAAAGCCTTTGGTTATCATACTTATGAGAATAAAGAGAAAGTTGAAAATACTGACGTTTATGATATTGCTTCGTTGACAAAAATCATTTCTACTTTACCAAATGTAATGCAATTGTACGATCATAATAAAGTAAATTTAAATACCAAATTGGGAGAAATGTTACCAATATTCAAAAATTCTGATAAAGCTGCAATTACATTTAAAAATTTACTTTCTCACTATGCTGGTTTTCAAGCATGGATTCCATTTTACAAAGCAACTTTAGATAGTTCAAAAATTCCATTGCCAAAATATTACAGTAAAACGAGTAATGAGCTATTTTCCATAAAAGTGGCTGACAGCCTTTTCTTGAGAAAAGATTATCAAGATACTATTATGAAAATTATCGTTGATAGTAAATTATCATTGAAAAAAGAATACAAATACAGTGATTTTACTTTCATTATTTTGAAAGAATATTTAGAAAAAATGACAGGTAAAAAATTAGATGAACTAAGTACAACTAATTTTTATAATTCACTTGGTATGAATAATACTATGTACAATCCATTAAGCAAATTTGACAAAAGTCAAATTCCACCAACAGAAATTGATACTTATTTTAGACACCAAGAAATACAAGGCTACGTTCATGATATGGCTGCAGCTATGCAAGGTGGAGTAGGCGGTCATGCCGGTCTTTTTTCAAATTCGATGGATGTTGCTAAGATGATGCAAATGTTTTTACAAAAAGGAAATTATGGAGATGTAAGTTATTTTTCATCAAAAACTTTTGACGATTTTAATATGTGTCATTTTTGCAATGACGGAAATAGGAGAGGATTAGGTTTTGATAAACCTCAAATATCAGGAGCTGGACCAACATGTGGTTGTGTTTCAATGTCAAGTTTTGGCCATACTGGTTTTACAGGAACTATTGCATGGGCTGATCCTGAAAATGAAATTATATATGTTTTTTTATCCAATAGAACATATCCAGATGGTTCTATAAATAAATTATCAAAAGAGAATATCCGAGAAGATATACAAAAAATAATTTATGAAGCTATCGTTAAATAATTTTATTATTTAACGAAAGTTTAATTAATCTAAATTCAATTTTTGTTACTTTCGTTACATTAAATTATCACAATGAAAATAGCTATTGTTTGTTATCCTACATTTGGTGGTAGTGGCGTAGTTGCTACTGAATTGGGATTGGAGTTGGCTAGACGTGGTCATGAAATTCATTTTATAACCTACAGCCAGCCCGTTCGATTAGAGCTATTAAATGCTAATGTTCATTATCATGAAGTGAACGTTCCAGAATATCCATTGTTCCATTATCAACCCTATGAGTTGGCTTTGTCAAGCAAATTAGTTGATATGGTAAAGCTCCATAAAATAGATTTATTACATGTTCATTATGCTATTCCACATGCCTATGCAGGATATATGGCTAAACAAATGTTGAAATCTGAAGGTATTAAAATCCCAATGGTTACAACACTTCACGGGACGGATATTACGCTTGTTGGAAAACACCCATTTTATAAAACTGCAGTAACTTTTAGTATCAATAAGTCGGATGTCGTTACATCGGTTTCTCAAAATTTAAAAGAAGAAACTTATTCTTTATTTGATATAAAAAATGACATTCATGTTATTCCAAACTTTATTGAATTGGATAAAATAAAAAATATATCTAAGATTGCAACTAATCGCTCAGTAATGGCTAATGAAAATGAGAAAATCATTACTCATATTAGTAATTTTAGAAAGGTTAAACGTATTCCAGATGTGATTGATATATTTTACAAAATCCAACAAAAAATTCCATCCAAGTTAATGATGGTTGGTGATGGACCAGAAAAAGAAACTGCTGAAAATTTATGTTATAAATTAGGAATTTCTGATAAAGTAATTTTTTTTGGAAATAGTAATGAAATAGATAAAATTTTAAGTTTTACCGATTTGTTTTTATTGCCTTCTGAAACGGAGAGTTTTGGACTTGCTGCTTTAGAGGCAATGGCATGGGGTGTTCCAGTGATTTCAAGTAATACAGGTGGTTTGCCTGAAGTTAATTTTGATGGAATTTCTGGCTTTCTAAGTGATGTAGGAAATACTCAAGAAATGTCTCAAAATGCCATTAAAATTTTGGAAAACGAAAATACATTAATTGAATTCAAAAATAATGCATCTACAATAGCAAAGAATTTTGATATAAAGAATATAGTAACTTTATATGAGAATTTATACAAGAAAGTAATTTAAAAATATAGAGTTATTGTAATTTTAGAATCTATACCTAATACCTAAAGCTAAATCAACACCAAAACTGTTGTCAAAATAACCATTTCCGCCAATTTCTGGTCTTAAATCAATCGATGCTTGCAAAGGAAAGTCAAAGTTGTATTCAATTCCGATATCACCAGCTGCAAAAATAAATGAGCCACTATTATTAATATTTTTATTGGAAAAACTCCCTAATCCACCTCCAACGCCAGCATACCAATTAAATCCTTGTTCCAAAGGCCAAACCCATTGATATAATCCGTTTAATTTTATTGCGTTAACACTATTACTGGTTCTCCAACCCAAATTAAATTCAGCTCTATTATCTGATTTTATTTTCATTTGATAAGAAATTTCAGTTCCAAATCCTCTATTTGATCCCATTCTAAGACCAATAGTATGATCAGCAATTTCTTGTGAAAACATGTAATTAATTCCAAATAATAGAATTAAACAAATTAATGTATTTTTCATAAAATAAAAGTATTGTAATAAGTAACGTACAAATGAGGAAACTATTATGTAATTTTCTAAAATTAATGACTCACATCATAATTTTGTAAAAACTCTTCTTGAGTTTGACTTCCTGATGAAGGTAAAGGTAATGTAGCACCACCCGGCAAACTGTTTAAACGATAACTAATTGTTGTATTTGTGTATACCATACCAATAGTTTTTGAATAATATTGATAGGAAGTTACAACGTCTTGTTGATCTAAAATAGTCACCACTACTGGAAATGGAATTCCAGCCACAGTTAAACTAGTAGTTATTTTAGCATTTAAAACTGTTTTAATTTTTTTTACGTCTGTATAGACTTGCCCATTCGAAGAATAAGTAGGTAATGATTCTATATTAGTAGATTTTAAAGTATAATTAATAGTTAATGGATAATTTTGAACAGTTTGATTTATTGAACCTGAAACACTCCCTAAATCTTGATTATTTGAAGCGCTTTCCTGAAAAATAGTATAATCATTGATGGATAAATTTAAGGGTAAGGCCGAACCAAAATTGAAACCGATACTTCCAGTTAATAAAATTTTATCTCCATCAATTCTTGCAGCATTTTTATTCATAGAATTTGAAAAGAAACCAATTGGAGTGTTTCTAGTTTTGAATTTTTTATAAACTTTATTATTAATGGTAGTATCATTAGAAACATATAAAGAATCTGTTTGAGTTATAGCGTTCGTCAAAACTCTGTATTTCCAATAATTTCTTAAAGCTAAGGGAAAATAGTTTGTTTGTGAAGAATCTGTTCCTGAAACGCTATCTCTCGAACAAGAAAAAAGTATTAAAATTACTGCAAGTGATAAAAGAAATTTAATTTTCATAATTGGAAATTTTAACAAATTAATGTGCTAATTTATAAAAAAAAAACATTACTTGTTAAAATTAATATTTTAGGTTTCAAATTATAAAACTTATATTTGTTCAAAATCGGATTAATATGTCAGGTAATACAATAGGAAAACTATTCAAATTAACCACTTTTGGTGAATCTCATGGTGAAGCATTAGGAGGAATTATTGAGGGATGTCCTGCCGGTATTGAATTAGATTTTAATGCAATTAAAACCGAAATGTCTCGAAGAAAACCGGGACAGTCTTCAATAGTAACTCAAAGAAAAGAAGTAGATGATGTACAATTTTTATCTGGTATATTTGAGGGTAAAACTACTGGAACTTCTATAGGATTTTTAATTCAGAATAATAATCAAAAACCAGATGATTACTCAAATATAAAAAGTACCTATCGACCAAGTCACGCAGACTATGTTTATGAAAAAAAATATGGTATTCGCGATTATCGAGGTGGCGGTAGAAGTTCAGCTCGTGAAACAGTTAGTAGAGTAGTAGGTGGAGCAATTGCAAAACAAATTATTCCAACTATTAAAATCAACGCTTTTGTATCTTCCGTAGGAGATATTTATTTAAATAAACCTTACCAAGATTTAGATTTTTCAAAAATTGAATCTAATTCTGTTCGTTGCCCAGACTCAGAAATAGCATCAAAAATGGAGAAATTAATTAAAGAGGTAAAAAAACAGGGCGATACCATTGGTGGTACAATTACCTGTGTTTTACAAAACGTACCAATTGGTTTAGGTGAACCCGTTTTTGATAAATTACATGCTGATTTGGGTAAAGCAATGTTGTCAATCAATGCCGTTAAAGGATTTGAATATGGTAGCGGTTTTTGTGGAGCGCAAATGAAAGGAAGTGAACACAACGATTTATTCAATACTGACGGAACAACCAAAACTAATTTATCAGGAGGAATTCAAGGTGGAATATCTAATGGAATGGATATCTATTTTAGAGTTGCATTTAAGCCGGTTGCCACATTAATTCAAAAACAAGAAGTTTTAGATAATCAGGGAAATTTAGTTGAATTGCCAGGAAAAGGTCGTCATGATCCATGTGTGCTTCCCCGCGCAGTTCCTATTGTAGAAGCTATGGCAGCAATGGTTTTAGCAGATTTCTATTTGTTAAACAAAATATATCAATAATTCAATTAAATTTTAATAAATGCAAAATACATCAAAACAATCCCTATTTAGTAATTTGACTTTTCAAATTCTAATCGCTATGTTACTGGGTGGTATTTTAGGAATTATTATTCACAATAATTTTACAGAAGAGGGTGCTAAAGAATTTAGTGGTTACATTAAATTATTAGCAACTATTTTTATTCGATTGGTTCAAATGATTATTTCGCCTTTAGTTTTCTCAACTTTGGTTGTTGGTATTGCTAAGCTAGGAGATATTAAAGCTGTTGGAAGAATAGGAGGTAAAGCAATGGCTTGGTTTTTTACAGCTTCTTTTGTTTCCTTGTTAATTGGAATGTTTTGGGTTAATGTTTTAACTCCTGGCGATGGATTGAATTTATCAAATATTGATTTGAAAGCGGCTAGTGAAGTAACAGAGAAAACACAAGTTTTTTCAGCACAAAATTTCATTGAACACATAATCCCAAAGAGTATTGTAGAAGCGATGGCTGGTAATGAAATATTGCAAATCGTTATTTTTTCAATCTTTTTTGGATTGGCTGCAGCCGCAATTGGTGACAATTCAAAACCGGTTGTAAATGCTTTAGATAAATTATCGCACATTGTATTAAAAATGGTGAATTATGTAATGAAATTTGCACCAATTGGTGTCTTTGGAGCCATAGCTGGAGTTTTTGCAATTAGAGATTTTGGAGACTTATTAATGACATACGCCAAATTTTTTGGCTCTTTCATGGTTGGGATCACAACATTATGGATAATTTTAGTTGTGGTAGGTTATCTATTTTTAAAATCAAAGATGAATTTATTATTAAAACGAATTATAAGTCCGATTGTCATTGCGTTTAGTACCACAAGTTCTGAGGCAGTATTTCCAAAACTAACTGAAGAATTAGAACGCTTTGGTGTTAAAGACAGGATTGTATCCTTTATGCTCCCACTAGGCTATTCCTTCAACTTAGATGGAAGTATGATGTACATGACATTTGCTAGTATATTCATCGCCCAAGCATACGGAATTCACTTGGATTTACCGACACAATTTACCATGCTTTTTGTATTAATGCTCACAAGTAAAGGTATTGCGGGAGTTCCAAGAGCAAGTTTGGTTGTTGTTGCTGCAACCTGCGGTATGTTTAAAATTCCAATTGAAGGCATCGCTTTAATACTACCTATAGATCATTTTTGCGATATGTTTAGAAGCGGAACCAATGTTTTAGGAAATGCTTTAGCGACCTCGGTTGTAGGGAAATGGGAAAAAGAAGATTGATTTTTATTACTTATTTTATTATTGTTTATTTTTTTTTATTATATTTGTTATACCTTAACTTAAAAATATAATATATGAAAAAAATTTTACTAATTTTTACATTAACATTGTCATTACAATGCATTAATGCCCAAGTTTTAGAATCTGAAAATTTTTCAGCTTTGACTGTTGGAAACGTTGGTAGTGATATTACAGGTACAAATGCTGGTCAAGGGGGTTGGTATATATTCAATGGCGTAGCTACTGATTATCAAATAGTTTCCAGACCTGCACCATACGGAAATGCACTTCAATTAACTGGAGAGCCTACAGCTGCTACTACTACACGATACATGTGGAATACAGGTATTACAACTAACTGGGGAACTCGAACTTCTGGAAACAATATTCTAGAAGTTGAATTTGATTTGAATACTGGTGCTCTTTCTGCTAGTAGAAATACTTTTCAATGTCGTTTATATAGTGACGCAGGATTAACTCTTGCTGGAATTTTCTTAGACAAGAATTATGCAACTTCAGCAGCTCCAACTGTATTTTTTCCTAATTCATTACGTGGTTTAGCCAGATATACATCCGGAACATCTACTGGTACTTTTTCTTTTGGATTAGGTCCTGACACAAATACTCCTAATTTGGTATTTCCTAACGATACTTGGATTAGAGTAGGTTTCAGTTTCAATCAAACTACAGGTGAAGTAAAATGGAAAGGACCCTCATTAAATGCTTTTATTATGGGTGCTGGTACAGGTTTAATTCCTGATGAAGTAGACTTTCTAGTAACTAATATCGCTTCAAATACTGTTGCCGCAACAGCTTTTATTGATAACTATGTTGCTAGAGCATCTTCAACAGACACTTTATTAGATGTAGAAGACAGAACAAGAACAGTACTAGTTTCAACCTACCCAAATCCAACTATAGATGTAATCAATGTTTATAATTCTAACAATTTAGATTTAACAGATTATAAATTGATAGATATAAAAGGTTCGGTTATTAAGTCAGGTACTCTTAACAATTCTTTAGACCAAAAAATTAATGTTTCTGAATTAGCGCAAGGAGTATACATGTTAAATTTAAATACTTCTGATAGTAATACTGTAACTAAAAAGATCATCAAAAACTAATCAATTTAGTTTCGAAATAAAAAACTCCTCAAGCAATTGAGGAGTTTTTTTTTATTATAAAAATTTAGATTTTATTTCATCGTTAGGAATTAAACAACTTTCTTTTTGCCCATACCATGAATATCGATTTTTGGCAATATAATCATAAAGTAAGTTACGTAAACCATTAGGAATTATTTTAAAAAGTGTACCGAAATGAAAAAAAACACCTAAATCTTTTGCTATTTCAATAGCTGCTGCTGATTTATAGTAATAGGATATACCAGGTTCATACAATATCACACTATCAATATGTTTAGAATGTAATCCAATATGCTTAACAATTTCTTTTCCTAAATCCGATTGTAATGGAACAAAACGAAAAATATCTTTCTTATCGTGTTTTATTACAAATAATACCGATGATTCGCATAAATTACAAATTCCATCAAATAAAATTATCTTTTTATCTTTGGGAAACTCTAACATAAAAATCACTTTTTCTTAGTTTCTACAAATTCTAAAGCTTCCAAATTTACAGTAGAAGTAAAAACTCCGTAATTTACTAATGCTTTATTTTTTTCAATTTTATCAATTGTTCCAATAGATTTTCCATCAAACATTCTCACTTTATCACCAACTTTTAAAACGGGTTTTGGTTTTTCAACTACCAAATTGGCTTTGAGTTTCTTTTCTCTCTTTTCCGCACGAATTATATCTACTTTTTCTGAAACCTCTTGTGCTATTTCTTTTTTCTTTTCATTTGTCGCTTTTGCTTCCTTGGTTGAAATTTTAATTCGTTTTGAATTTTCGATTTCAATTATTTTAAGAAATTCAGCAACCAATTCCTTTTTATTCTTTCTATTAAAATATTTTGCAGCCAAATCATCAATCTTTTGTCCGATATAGATTAACTTTTGATTACTATCATATAATTCCTGATAACTTTCCAGCTTTTGCTTGATTTTCAAATTAATAGATTCCATTTTCTTACCTTCTTCACGCGCTTTCATTTCCTCTTCTTTCAATGTTTGAGAGGTTTTTTCCATTTTTGAACGCTCTTTTTGAAGTGTGGCTATAGTTTTATCAAAGCGAACTTTTCCGCCTTCTATTTTCTTTTTTGCACGATTAATTAAACCAAAAGGAATTCCGTTCTTTTGAGCAACTTCAAACGTAAAGGAACTTCCAGCTTGTCCTAAAACTAATTTATACATTGGTTCTAATGACTTTTCATCAAAAAGCATATTGGCATTCATTGCAAATGGTAATTCGTTTGCCAATATTTTTAAATTAGAATAATGGGTTGTTATTATTCCAAACGCTTCTCGGTTGTAGAACTCTTCTAAGAAAATTTCTGCTAGAGCGCCGCCTAATTCTGGATCTGAACCTGTTCCAAATTCATCAATTAAAAACAAGGTTTTACTGTTGCATTTTTTTAGAAAATAATTCATATTTTTCAATCGGTAACTGTAAGTACTCAAATGATTTTCAATGGATTGGTTGTCACCAATATCCGTCAAAATTCTATCGAATAAAAAAGTTTCACTACGTTCATGAACAGGAATCAACATTCCGGATTGTAACATTAATTGAAGTAATCCAACAGTTTTTAATGAAATGGTTTTACCACCAGCATTAGGTCCTGAAATAACAATAATTCTATTATTAGATTCTAATTCAATAGTTTGTGGATAGGTAACTAGCTTATTTTCTTTGTTATTTAAATATAAAATAGGATGAAAGGCATCTTTAAAAAACAGCCTTCGTTCTTCAGTGATTGTTGGTAATATTGCGTTTATTTTAACTGCATATTTAGCTTTAGCAGCAGTAACATCTATATCACTTAAAAAATCTTGATATTCAATAATTAGTGATAAATAAGGACGAATTCTATCGGTTAAATATTTAAGGATTTTCGTAATTTCTTCTTTTTCTTCATATTCTAAATTACTTAATTCACGAGAGTAATTTAAAGTAGTTTCGGGTTCTATATAAGCAATACTTCCAGTTTTTGAACTTCCTAAAATGGAACCTTTAACTTTTCTTCTGTACATCGATAAAACAGCTAAAACCCTTCGATTTTGAACAAAACTCTCTTTGATATCATCTAAATACCCTAGTGAATTGTATTGTGTCAAGGCTATACCAAAACTCTGATTAACTTTTCCTCGAACAGTATTCATATTTCTACGAATATTCAATAAATCCACTGAGGCATTGTCTTTTATTTCACCATATTTATCAACTACATCTTCAATTAATGCAATAATTTCTTTGGTGTATTCTACCTTAATAGCACGCTTATTTAAATTGGGATAATACTCTTCGAATTTTTTAAAAAACAACAATAGGGTATTTACAGTAATGGAGATGTTTGCTATTTTTCTAAAACTTCCAACTTCTAAAAAACTATCTTCAATAGCTAAAAATTTAATTTCATGATTGATAACTTCAAAACCATGATTTGGAATCGCATTATTGTTCTGAAACGAAGAAACGTATTCGGAAGTCTGCAATAGCGTATGCATCAATTCCTCTTTTACTTTATAAGGTTTGATTTCCAATGCTTTTTGCTTACCAATATCGGTATTACAAATAGAAGAAAGAGTTTCTAATATTGTAGGAAATTGTAAGTCATTAATCGTTTTTTCGTTAATGTTGATCATTAGTATTTTGAAAATTAGCATTGCAAAAATACATAATTACCAGTCAATTATTATTGGATTTATAAAGTTTTAATTATTGTTGATCCAATTATATATTGCAATTTCAAAATCCGATTTTGTATATTTGATTTTTGTAATAATTTATGGAAATCAATTTAAATTCTTCCTGGAAATCATTATTGAGTGAGGAAATAAACCAGCCTTATTTCATTGATTTAATTAATTCTGTCTACGTTGAATATTCAAAAAATACTTGCTATCCACCCATAGAATTGATATTTTCCGCTTTCAATTATTGCAGTTTTGAAAATTTGAAAGTAGTTATTATTGGTCAAGATCCATATCATGGCGAGGGTGAAGCAAACGGACTTTGCTTTTCTGTGAATGATTCTTTAAAAATTCCACCATCATTAAAAAATATTTTCAGAGAAATAAATTTAGATTTTGATGCTTTGCTAATGCCAACGTCAGGAAATTTAGAAAGATGGGCAAAACAAGGAGTTTTATTGTTGAATGCAACATTGACGGTACAAAAAGACAAACCAAATAGTCACCAACATTTGAATTGGAACCAATTTACGGATGCCGTAATTCAACTAATTTCTGACAAAAAAGAAAATGTAGTTTTTTTACTTTGGGGAAATTTTGCTCAAAAGAAAGGTTTAAAAATAGATAGAAGTAAACACCTTGTATTAGAATCGGGTCATCCATCTCCAATGAGCGCTAATCAAGGTAAGTGGTTTGGAAATAAGCATTTTAGTAAGACAAATGATTATTTAGAAATTAAAGGAAAATCTAAAATTGAATGGTAAATTATTATTTTGTCAACTTTTCTAAAGTATATTTTATCAATTCATCCACAGCTTTATAAGGATCCTCGCTAAAAGTTCCAGTTGCTCGATTGGCAATTATAGCGTTTAATGACAAGGCATTATGTCCCAAAAGTTTTGAAAGACCGTAAATAGCAGCAGTTTCCATTTCTAAATTGGTAATTCTATTTCCTTCAAATTGGAAGTTATCCATTTTAGAATTCAAATTTTTATCTTGAATATCTAATCTCAAAACACGTCCCTGCGGACCATAAAATCCTCCTGCTGTAGCAGTTATTCCTTTATGGATTTTATCACTTTCAATAAGTTGCTCTAGTTTTTCAGAGCAAGAAATTACATAAGGCCTGCCTTTTCCACTATCCCAATTAGTATGATTGATGAATGATTGCACCATTTGTTCATTAGAAACTTCCTCAATTAAATAGGAACGAAGCATGTTGTCCAAACCTAATCCGTATTTCGACATCACAAAACTATCAACCGGAATATCAGCTTGTAATGAACCTGAAGTACCAATTCTAACAATATTTAATGATGTTAAAGTAGTTTTTGGTTGTCTTGTTGTTAAATCAATATTGACCAAAGCATCCAATTCGTTTAAAACAATATCTATATTATCTGGGCCAATTCCAGTTGAAATTACTGATATTCTTTTCCCATTCAAAGTTCCTGTTTGGGTTTTAAATTCTCTTTTTTGAAATAAGAATTCGATTGTATCAAATTGATTAGAAATTACGTCCACTCTATTTTGATCTCCAACAAAAATAATATCATGGGCTATGTGCTCAGGTTTTAGGTTTAAATGGTATACACTTCCGTCTGGGTTTAGAATTAATTCTGATGCTTGTATCATATATTTTTGTTTGAAATTGCTTAGTTATTTTAATTATTAACCGCCAACACGTTTTACTTTGAAACCCTTTTCTTTTAAAATGGTCATTATTTTATCACGGTAATCTCCTTGAATTATAATGGAATCATCTTTAAAACTACCGCCAACGCTTAATTTTGTCTTTAATTCTTTAGCCAATATTTTAAAGTCATCGTCTGATCCACTATAGCCTTCAATAATTGTAGTTGGTTTTCCTTTTCTTTTTTCAAATTTACAAATCAATGGCTCTTCTTGAATCCAAAGTACTTTATTTTCAATCTCTTTTTCTGCCTCAGGTAAGGGAATATGATCTGGAAATAGATTTTTTAATTGGTCTTGTAAGTCCATAGTTAAATACATTTAAAAAAATAAAGTACGAATTGTTTAATCCGTACTTTGATGTGGTATTTAAAAATTATTATTTTTTTATTAATCCTAAGTCAATCAATCTCTCATGTAAAAATTCTCCAGCAGTAATATCATCATAAAGTTTAGGATTTTCAGCATCAATACAACTTTCTAAGCAATCTAAACGCATTTCACTAATTGGATGCATAAAAAATGGAATAGAATATCTTGAGGTTCCCCATAATTCACGAGGTGGATTTACAACTTGATGAATCGTAGATTTTAATTTGTTATTGGTATGACGAGACAACATATCCCCAACATTAATAACTAATTCGTCAGGTTCTGCAACAGCGTCAATCCAAGTTCCATCGTGTCGTTGAACTTGTAATCCTTTGCCTTGAGCACCCATCAAAAGTGTTATTAAATTTATATCTCCATGAGCCGCAGCACGAATTGCATTTTCTGGTTCAGAAGTAATAGGAGGATAGTGAATAGGTCTTAATATAGAATTTCCATTGTAGCCATATTGATCAAAATAGAATTCATTTAATCCTAAATGTAATGCCAAAGCTCTTAAAACATAAATACCAGTTTTTTCTAACATTTTGTATGCTTCTTTACCTACTTCGTTAAATCTTGGTAATTCTTTAACTTCTACATTATCAGGATATTCATTAGCGTATTTTGATCCTTTTTCAACATATTGACCAAAGTGCCAAAATTCTTTTAAATCTCCTTCTTTTCGACCTTTTGCATGCTCTTTTCCAAAAGATACATAACCTCTTTGTCCGCCAATGCCAGGAATTTCATAACTGTATTTAGTTTCTAAAGGAAGTGAGAAGAAATTTTTAATTTCTCCATATAATTCGTTAACTAATTGGTCATCCAAAAAATGACCTTTTAATGCAACAAATCCAATTTCTTCAAAAGCTCTACCGATTTCATTTACAAATTTTTGTTTTCTTTCTTTTTCATCTGAAAGAAAATCAGTTAAGTCTACACTAGGTATATTTTGCATAATATTAATTTTTTAAAGTAAATTAACCCTTACATCTACAAATATACAGATTTTTTTAAATGTTTTTTTTTAATTCAATTTCCTTAGTAAAATAATATAACATTTCGAGGCATTTCTGTTATTTTTTTATACTTTTGAGAATGTTTAAAACCACAAGAAATGAATTTTGATAGAAAGAATTTATCAGATGAAACTTTAATTGATTTATATAAAAAAATCCTTAAACCTAGACTTATCGAGGAAAAAATGTTGAAATTAATTCGACAAGGTAAAGTTTCTAAGTGGTTTTCTGGAATTGGTCAAGAAGCTATATCTGTTGGAATTACAGCTGTTTTAGACAAAGATGAATACATTCTTCCAATGCACCGAAACTTAGGTGTTTTTACTGGAAGAGACATTCCATTATACCGATTATTTTCTCAATGGCAAGGAAAAGCTAATGGATTTACCAAAGGCCGTGATAGAAGCTTTCATTTCGGAACCCAAGAATACCATATTATTGGAATGATATCCCATTTAGGTCCTCAATTAGGAGTTGCAGATGGAATTGCTTTGGCAAATAAATTAAAGAAAAACGGAAAGATTACCGCTGTTTTTACTGGAGAAGGCGCTACTTCTGAGGGAGATTTTCACGAAGCATTAAACATAGCGTCTGTTTGGGAATTACCTGTTTTATTTATCATAGAAAATAATGGTTATGGACTTTCAACTCCAACGAATGAGCAATATCGTTGTGAGAATTTAGCTGATAAAGGAATAGGTTATGGAATGGAAAGTCACATTGTTGACGGAAATAATATTTTAGAAGTTTACCATTTAGTGTCGGATTTAAAAGCTTCAATGATTGATAATCCAAGACCTATTTTATTAGAATTCAAAACTTTTAGAATGCGTGGTCATGAAGAGGCGAGTGGAACTAAATATGTTCCTCAAGAATTGATGGATTTATGGGCAATCAAAGATCCAGTTGATAATTACAAGAAGTTTTTAACGGATAATGGAATTTTAACTTCCGATTATGATAATGAAATTCATGCTGAAATTACTGCAATAATCGATGAAAGTTTAGTACTTGCAAATGCAGAACCTGAGATAGAAGCAAATTATTCTAATGAATTAAATGATGTATACAAAACATTTGATTTTAAAGAAGTTGTACCTTCAGTAGAAACTGAAAACATCCGTTTGATAGATGCCATTTCAACTGGCTTAAAACAGTCAATGGAGCGACATAATAATTTAGTTATTATGGGACAAGATATTGCAGAATATGGAGGTGCATTCAAAATTACAGATGGCTTTGTAGATTTATTCGGTAAACACAGAATTATCAATACACCTATTTGCGAAAGCGCTGTCGTTTCAGCTGGAATGGGTTTGTCCATAAATGGTTATAAAGCAATTGTAGAAATGCAATTTGCCGATTTTGTTTCAACAGGATTCAATCCAATAGTAAATTTGTTAGCTAAATCACATTATCGATGGTTGGAGAAAGCAGATGTTGTAGTTCGAATGCCTTGTGGTGGTGGAACACAAGCGGGACCATTTCATTCTCAAACTAACGAAGCATGGTTTACCAAAACACCAGGTTTAAAGGTGGTTTACCCCGCATTTCCATACGATGCCAAAGGTTTATTAAACGAATCTATAAATGATCCAAACCCTGTTATGTTCTTTGAGCACAAACAATTGTATCGAAGTATTAGTCAAGAGGTGCCTATGGATTATTACACATTACCTTTAGGAAAAGCTTCGTTGATTCGTGTAGGAAATCAAGTAACAATTATATCTTTTGGCGCTGCAGTTCATTGGGCATTAGAAACACTGGATAAAAATCCTGAAATTGCTGCAGATGTATTGGATTTAAGAACTTTACAACCATTGGATGCAGAAGCAATTTTTAGTTCCGTAAAGAAAACCGGAAGAGCAATTATTTACCAAGAAGATTCTTTATTTGGTGGAGTTGCAAGTGATATTTCGTCTATGATAATGGAAAATTGTTTCGAGTATTTAGATGCTCCTGTAAAACGAGTGGCAAGTTTAGAAACACCAATTCCATTTACCAAAGCCCTCGAAGATCAGTATTTGCCAAAAGGCAGATTTGAAACAGTTTTATTGGAATTGATAAATTATTAATTTGAATTTTTAAACGCAAAGAGCCCAAATTTACTCTAGGTTTGCAAAGTTTTTGACTCAAAAAATTAAATTGTCTAATTTCTTATGTCTTGCGACTTTTATATTTTGTCACTTTATTAATATTTCCCACTCAACAATTCGCCACCAATAGCTGATTTGGCTTCGATTCCGAGTTTCTTCATCATTTCGTAAGTAGTACAAACTGCAGCAGATGTTACTGGAATTCCTATTTCTTTTTGGATTAAATCAATAGCTTCTAAAGACGGCATTTGCACACAAGCAGAAGCAACTAAAACATCAACACCTTCTAAATTCAAGCGTTTGTATATCTCTAATAAATTCATTGGATTTTGAGCTGCTACTTCTAAGTTATCAGGTATTTCCAATGCAATTGAATCGACTACTTCAAAACCCTGGTGTTCGATATAATCAACTACCATATCGGTTAAAGGTCGCATATAAGGTGTAATAACGGCCACTTTTTTGGCACCCAAAATTTTTAAACCATTAATTAGTGCACCAGCAGAAGTTACAATAGGAGTAGGAAAGTCGTTGGCAATAGTTTCTTGATGTAAATTCACTTCAGATACACAGTGATAACCACGACCCATACTCATTATGGCCACCAAACAAGCATAACCCATTACGTCAACATGAGCATCTGAAAGTTCTTGCGCACATTTCAAACTCATGGCGTCCATGGCTTCGAGTTCTTCTTTAGTTACCTTTTTCATTCGCATTCTACTGCTGTGAAAAGTAAATCGCTCGGGTAAAATCGTTTCACGAGAACGAAAAATGGCTGGTATTTCGGTTTCCATCGTCACATTGGATGACGGAACTATTTGTCCTATTCTGTATTTTTTCATATTTTTTTATTTAACCGCAAAGACGCAAAGGTTTTCGCAAAGTTCGCAAAGTTTTCTTAATCTTCAATTTTAATAAAATTTCGCATCAATTGATCTAAATCTGCATTTGACTTTGGTTCATTTTTAAAACTTAAATTAAGAACTAAAGGCTGATTATTAATAATTCCAGATGCTAATATTTTAAATTTTAAATCGGTATTTTTTATTTTATAAATCTTTCCTTTAAACTTAACTCCATTAGATGTAAAATTTATTACTGAGATTTCTTTAGCTTGAGTTTGTTCTTCAAATTGTTTGATTATTTGATTTTGTACCTGTTGTTCAAACATTTCTTTTGATAGATATAACCATTGAGCTGAAAAATTATCATTTTCAATTTCAAATTCTGAATTTGCTTTATAATTTAGTGGAACATCAATTTCAATGTTAGCATAATTCACTTTTTTTATTATCGTATTTTGTGAATATGTATTTAAACAAATAATAATGAAAGCAATTAATGTAATTTTTAGTTTCATAAATTTATTAAGTATTATTAATAATCCCCCTTCAGGGTTAGGGGGCTTATATTTCTTTTACTGTATTTCTAATCGTTCCAATTCCTTCAACCGAACATTCTATAACGTCTCCGTCATGTAACCATTCTTGAGGACTTCTTCCTGCACCAACACCTGAAGGGGTTCCTGTGGCAATAATATCTCCTGGTTCTAAAGTGAAAACCGTACTTAAATCATTTATCAAATCATTGATATTGAATAATAGAAATTGGGTGTTGGAGTTTTGTTTTTCAATGCCATTTACAGTTAAAGACAAATTTAAATTATGCGGGTTTTCGATTTCATCTTTTGTAACTAAATAAGGACCCATTGGAGCAAATGTATCTTGACCTTTCGAAACAATCCATTGTCCTTCACGACGGCAATCACGGGCAGATATATCATTAATTACAGTGTAACCAAAAACATAATCCATTGCAGTTTCTTTAGGAACATATTTTCCTTTTTTACCAATGATCACAGCCAATTCTACTTCCCAATCCAATTGCTCTGTAAGTTTGGTGTTTTTTAGAATTTCGGTATTTGTTCCAGTAACTGTTGTTGGAGGTTTTGAAAAAATAATTGGTTTTTGAGGTAATTTTCCAGTGGTATCCAATGTTCTAGCGCTTTCGGCTACGTGTTCGGTGTAATTTAACCCAATACCAATGATGTTTTTTCTTGGTTTTTCGATAGGAGCAAGAATCGTAATTTCGTCAAATGAATAACTGATTTCTGTTAGTTCTGCTGGATTTGTATCTTCAATTAAAGAATTAATTTCATCTATAACTTCAATTCCCATATCGATTAAATCTAACATAGAATCTGGTAAAGGAAAATTAGAAATATCACCGAAATCTTCCATATCAACTACTTGATTGTTATGAATAAATCCCAATCTGGATTCTGACATTTGTGTTTTGTATGTAAGTAATTTCATGATTATAGTTTGACCGCAAGGTTTTTATATTGATATTTACATTGAATTTGCATTGCCATTGAATTTTTATTGGAATTCTTGAAAACCACCATTTTCTTCGAATTCTCTTGATTGAAATAAACCTAAACTCTCAATTACCGGTAAATCGGTAAATGAAAAAAGGCAGGCATCTTCTGATTCAGATAGATTCACATGTTCGTGCCAGGCCCAAGAAGGAATACAGAAAATATCTCTTTCTTTCCAATCAAATCGTTTTCCATTAATAATTGAATAACCACGACCTTTAGCGCATTGGTAAACAAATGAACCAGTGTGTTTGTGTGCTCTTCCTTTGAATCCTGCAGGTAATAATTGCATTGCTGCACCCATCGTTTGCATCACATGTCCACCAGTTAACGGATTGGAATAGTGCATTAAAATTCCGTCAAAAGGATTAACTTCATTGACTTTTGCACTTTCAATTAAAGCTGGATAAACATTTTTCCATGAATATTTAAATAATGGTGAATAGGGTTTGTCCCAAGTTTGATCTGCAGGAATTAATCCGGCACAACCATAAGTAATAGAGGAATTATTCACTGGTTTACTCAAAGGTTGTTTTCCATCGTAAACAGCATAATCATTGGCTTCCAAAGCGTTTACCAACGGAATATCCAAACCATCTTGCCAAATACACGTTTTCCCATTCGCGTCAACGCCATGTTCGTGCCAAGTAGAATTGGGAGTAATAACGAAATCATTGACTTCGAAAGTGATTTTGTTTCCATCAACCACCGTGTAACCTCCTTCGCCTTCCATAATAAAACGCAAGGCAGAAGCTTTGTGTTTGTGTGCAGATGTGCTTTCACCAGGGCGAGTCACTTGGATTCCAGTGTATAACCAACCCACAGCAGCACTAACGTCTTTTCGTTTGTCGTTAACCAAATACACCACTCGACGGCCAGCTTGTTCTGGGGTTACCAATTCCGATGATTTCAAAACTAAATCTCGTAAATCGTCATATTTCCATAACATTGGAACAGAGGAGGAGCGAGGTTCCCATGGCTCAATATCATTAGCAACGGTCCATAAAGCACCAGCACCTAATTGCTCTAATTCATTATAATAAGCTTCTAATTCAGGTGTATTTTGAACTCTAGCTCTTCCTAATTGGTCGTCTGAATGTTTTGCTTCCATAGTTTATTATTTATTAAACTCTTCGTGATTGTCTATAAAAGTAATGTTTCTTGTTGGCGCTGTATTAACTCGTAAATCAAAAATGTCAAATCGGTTGTAATGACCTAAAATATCGTGCATTTGTTTCGGCTGAATGCATTTTTCTATATCGATATCAGCATAAACAATTCCTTCTGCATCGATTAATGGTGTTCCAATTGTAGCACCATTTGGACCAATAAATCCTGAGAATGCTGAACTTTTTCTATCTAATAGTTCATCAACATTGGGAACATCTTCTCTTAAAGCATCTTTTATTTCTTGAGAAATGGTCGAGCACGATACAATAGTAAAAAGTTTTCCTTCAAATGAATGCGCGGCTGCACGTATTTTAATTGCTTCTGCCATATCATAATCTGGAGGTGCAACTGGCAACGAAATATAATTGGCAATGTGAATTAATTCGCCTTGAGCGAGCAACGCAAATCGGGCTAAAGTATTCGTGTTTTCGCCACAAGCTAAAGTTCCAATTGGACCAATTTTTGTTTTATATACTTTTAATGAAGAGCCATCTCCAGAAGTCCAAGTCAGTTTTTCAGCCCAAGTTGGTACTAATTTTCGGTGTTTACCAATAAGATTTCCATTATTATCAATAATCAAATTGGTGTTGTAAATTTCACCAAAACTTGTTCCTTGTTCATTGATTCCTATAACTATATGTATGTTGAATTCTTTGGCAGCAGAACAAATTCTTTTTACTTCCGAACCATCAGCAGTTATAGCACTTATGTATAATTTTTCATACCATTTACTTCCTTGAACGGGTGTCATAATCCAATTCCAATAAGGATAACCAGATACAAATACCTCAGGAAAAGCAATTAATTGTGCTCCATTTTCGGCAGCTTCCTTTATAAAAGTAATAGCTTTATCAATCGTTTTTTCTGCATTTAGAAAAATTGGGGAAGTTTGAACTGTTGCAGCTTTGAATTTATTGAAAGTCATGATTTAATGGATTAAATATTTTTGCAATTTACTTTTAATTAAATCAGAAAAGGGTGCCGCTTTTATTGAACTTCTATTTTCAGTAAAAGCTACATTCACCAGTGTAACTTCACCTTCAAGGCAAATCGCTTTTTGACTATTTTCAAATTTGAATCCACATAAAAGTGAAGAACCACCGATATTTTTAATCCAAAAATACTTGGTTAATACTTCACCCAAACGTGCAGGTTTCATGAATTTAACTTTCAAATCAACCGTTGGAATTCCACCAGTTTCATGCATTTTATTGAATGGCAAACCTAGTGCTTCATCATAAAAATCTTCAACAATGCAATTTAGCATTTCGAAATAACGGGGATAAAAAACGATACCCGCATAATCTACATGTTGGAATCGAATTTGTTCTTCTTTAATAAATGGTTGATTCATATTATTTCAATTTAAATCGTTGTATTTTTCCTGTTTCAGTTTTTGGTAAAACGTCATGAAATTTTATAACCCTTGGATATTTGTATGGAGCAGCTACTTGTTTGAACCAATCTTGTATTGATTTGGCCAAATCTTCATTGGCAGAAGCTGGATTTTTCAAAACTATATTAGCACATACTAACATTCCACGATTTTCATCAGGAATACCTACTACAGCACATTCAAGAATTTCTTCGTGAGTCAAAAGTACGCTTTCTACTTCAATTGCCGCAATATTATACCCCGAAGAAATAATCATATCGTCACCTCGAGCAATGAACCAAAAATAGCCATCTTCATCTTTTTTGAAAATATCACCGGTTAAATTCCATTTGTTTTGTACGTATTCCGCTTGTTTTTCAAGTCGATTCAAGTACTTGCAACCTGTAATTCCACGAACAGCTAATTTACCAATTTCGTTATTGCCAACTTCAATTCCATTATCGTCTACAATTTTAGCTTCGTAACCGTAAATTGGTAATCCAGTGGCTCCAGGCTTCATATTTTCTTCATTCGAAGATATAAAAATATGAAGTAATTCGGTTGATCCGATACCGTCAATAATCTTAAGTCCCGTGGCTTTGTGCCAATCTTCCCAAACTTTTAAAGGAAGATTTTCACCAGCTGAAACACATTTGCGTAAGCTCGAAATATCGAAATCAGTAACTTTTTGAGTAATCAGTCTCCAAGCAGTTGGTGCTGTAAAGCATATAGTTATTTTAAAATCTTGAATTGCTTGAAGTAGTATTTCTGGGGATGGTTTTTCAATTAAAAAAGTCGAAGCTCCATAATAAAATGGAAATAAAACCAAGCCACCCAAGCCGAATGTAAATCCTAGTGGTGGGCTTCCTGTGAAAATATCGTCTGCTTTTGGTTGTAAAGCATATTTTGGAAAGGCTTCACAAATCAATAAAATATCTTTGTGATAATGGGCGGTCATTTTTGGCAAACCTGTTGTTCCCGATGTGAATCCTATAATTGAAACCGCTTCCGAAAATGTAGAAAAGTTTGAAAATTTGGTTGGTTTTGAAGCCATTAAAATTTCTAATTTCGATTTTGTTTCATTCGATCCATCAAATGTACAAACCGATTTTAAAAAAGGTGATTTCACTAATGATAAGGCTTCATCCAATCGGATATCGCAAAAAGCATGGGATATTTCAGCACAATCAACTATAGTTTCTAATTCTTTTTCACGAAGTAAAGGCATGGTAGAAACGACTATTCCACCCGCTTTTAATATTGCAAACCAACAAGCCACAAACATTGGGTTATTTGCAGAACGAATTAAAACTCTGTTTCCAGAAACTAATCCTAAATCATCAACTAATACGTGAGCAATTTGATTAGATTTTTCATATAAATCTTGATAAGTCCATGTTTCATTGAAAGTTCGTATTGCTACCGAATTCCCTTGACCTTCCTTAATATGATTATCTAAAAGACGTTCAACGCAATTTAAACTAGAATCCAATTCAAAATCCGGATTATTGTAAATGTAATCTGGTTGAAGTTGTTTGTCAGGCAAATGTTTATTGGCAAATTGGTCTTGGTACTGCTTCATAAATTTGGAATTTTTATCTTCAACAAACTATTTTTTAGGACTATGACTTTCAGGTTTTAATGCTTTTTTCATATTTTCCAGCGCTTTTCTTTCGGCTCCTTTGTAAGGAAATAAATGTGATACTCCCGGTAAATATTGATTTGGTATGGAAGTCGTTTTATATTGTTCGTAGGCTTCCGAATTTCTAACGAAATTAGCATCCAATAATAAAGGTCTTCCAAGAGCTACTAAATCAGCTCGACCGTTCAATAAAATAGTATTTATTTGATCAATATCTTGAATGAATCCGGTTGTTATTGTTGGAACACCAATAGTATTTCTAATTGTATCTGAAAAGGGGGTTTGCCACATTCTACCAATTAATGGCTTCTGATTTTCGACTGTATTTCCTGTTGACACATTGATTATATCAGCACCTGCGTCCTGAAAAGCTTTTGCTATTTGTAAAACATCCTCTTTGGTAATTCCGTTTTCAGCCCAATCAGATGCAGAAATTCTCACCGACATAGGTTTTTCTGAATTGAAAGTTTTTCTCATTTCTTTAAAAACCCTTATTGGGAATTTTAATCTGTTTTCTATGCATCCGCCAAATTCATCGTTACGAATATTGGTAAGTGGAGAAAGGAAAGAAGCCAACAAAAAACCATGATGAGCTTGTAATTCGATCATATCAAAACCGGCATTATCAGCGTTTATTGTTGCTTGCGTGAATTCAGAAACAATTTGATTCATATCGTCAAGTGTCATTTCTTTTGGAATAGCATTTTTAGATGAAAAGGCAATTGGAGATGCTGAAATCAAATCCCAATTATCCTTTTCTAAAGGTATATTATTTCCAATAGACGGAAGATTTAGCGCCCCTTTTCGACCAGAATGTCCTAATTGAATTCCGATTTTAGATTTACTATTTTGATGAATAAAATCAGTTATTTTTTTCCACTCAACTACTTGATTTTCATTCCAAATACCAGCACAACCTAAAGTAATTCGCCCTGATTCAGAAACAGCAGTCATTTCGGTTAATATTAATCCGACACCACCGGTAGCTCTGGCTCCATAATGAACTAGATGCCAATTGTTTACCAATCCGTTATTTGCTGAATATTGACCCATTGGAGACATCACAATTCTGTTTTCTAATTTCATTTTTCTTAAAAAGAAAGGTGTAAAAGCAGCGGGGGTTTTTAGGTCGGAAATTCCTTGTTTTAAATTGAATTCTGCTAAAACTTTTTCTGGGAAAGAAGCGTCTCTGATTGCTAAATTCTCATAAGTTACTTTTTTTGAACGCGTCATACATCCAAATGCAAATTGTTGAAAATCGTGCTTTGCATTACGATCCATATTTTCAAACCAATCCAAAGATACATTTGCAGCATATTGAATCATTTCGACTTTATTCCGTCTTGATTTTTCATATTTATCAAATGCTTGTGGAATATCGTTCGGAAATTCAATTAATGCATCCGCTAAACCAATGGCACATTCCATGGCTAATTTTGTCCCTGAACCAATCGAATAATGAGCAGTTGCTTTAGCATCACCAAGTAAAACAATATTATTGAAATGCCATTTATCATTGGTAATTGCAGGAAATTGACGCCAATGAGATTTATTTGAAATTAATGTATGCCCGTCCAATTCCTCTTTGAATAAATTTGATATTTTTTCAATAGTATCTTGTTCATTTTCCACTTCAAAACCAGCATTTTTCCATGTTGAATCCGAGCATTCGAATATCCAAGTACTCATACCTTTTTCATATTGGTAGGAGTGAGCCACAATCATTCCGTAAGGTGTAGTTCTGAAGAAATAGGTAAACGCATCCAATGGTTTTGTAGAACCTAACCAAACAAATCGGTTTTTCTTTATATCAATTTTAGTTCCAAATTCCTTAGAAAATTTTGTTCTAATTTGACTACCAATTCCGTCACAAGCTACAATAACATCTGAATTGTTGAATTGGTTTAGGTCATCCATATTTTGTTCAAAGTGAAGATTTACACCTTCTTCGATACATCTTTGTTGAAGTAATTGCAATAATGTTTTTCTTGAACAACCACAAAATCCATTACCTGAAATTCGTACAATTTTGCCATCACGAGCAACGTCTAAATCGTCCCAATAGGCAAATTTACTTCGGATTAATTCATATGATTTTGGATCTCGGGTCAAGAATTCACTTAAAGTTTCATCTGAAAAAACAACACCAAACCCAAAACTATCATCCGCTTTATTTCGTTCATAAATATCAATTTGACAATTTGGGATAGCCTTTTTCAATAAAATTGAAAAATACATACCACCTGGACCACCACCAATTACTGTTATTTTCATGTTATCTTTTTATTGAAAAAATATCTCCTAATTTTGAGTAATTAGAACCAGCCAAACGCGCAATAGGTTTGTAGGTTTCTAAATTAATTTTAAAATTATCTAATAAAACACTTTCATCAATATGAAATAAAATTATTTTACCAATTACTATAGTTGCACCCCCTGTTTTTGAATTTTCCAATTGATAATGATGAACCATTTCACATTCCATTGTTATTTTACACTCTTTTACTCGAGGAGGTAAAACCAATGAAGAAGCTATAGGGGTGAGGCCTGCTAATTCAAATTCACTTTCTTTTGCGTCAATTGGTTTAGAAGTCATATTCATTTGTTCGACCAAATCTTCAGTAACCATATTTACTACGAATTGCTTAGTTGCTAAAACATTATTTAGTGTATCTTTATAAGATTTGTTGGTGTGAACTGTTGAAAACATTACATGAGGCGGATCGTCACCAACTGCATTAAAGTAGGAAAATGGAGCTAGATTATGAATTCCATCTGCGCTGGTTGTAGAAATCCAACCTATTGGTCTAGGAATCACAATTCCTGTCAATAATTTATAAATATCGGTTTGTTCTAAATCTATTGGATTGAATTTCATTTTGAAATATTTAATTACAAATTAAATAAAAAAAGGTAACAAATTGTAATTAAAATGATTTTAATTAATATTAATAATTACAATTTCGTAAAAGAAAATAATAGCATTTATCTTGTTTAACTATTTTTTATCTTTGTTAACAATTAAAAGTTTAAATAAAACAAAAATGAGTTATTACAAAATTGAAAATTTAGAGCAATATTTTAAGCATTATAATAAATCTATTAGAGAACCTAGAAAGTTTTGGGGCAAAGTGGCTTTAGAGAATTTTACTTGGTATCAAGAGTGGGAAAAAGTAATTGAATTTGATATGGCCCAGGCAAAAATTGAATGGTTTGTGGGTGCCAAATTGAATATTGTTAAAAACTGTATTGACAGACATTTAGCTAGAAAAGGGGATAAGATAGCTATCATTTTTGAACCTAATGATCCAAATGAAAAATCATTACAAATTACCTATAATGAAATGCATGAACGAGTTTCAAAATTTGCAAATGTTTTAAGAGAACAAGGAATTGGAAAAGGAGATCGAGTTTGTATTTATTTACCTATGATTCCTGAATTAGCAATAGCTACATTAGCTTGTGCAAGAATTGGTGCCATACATTCAGTAGTTTTTGCAGGATTTTCTGCATCTGCGGTAGCAGCCAGAATAAACGATAGTGAATGTAAAATTGTAATTACATCTGACGGTGGTTTTCGTGGTAATAAAACAATTGATTTAAAAGGGATTATTGATGAAGCCTTAGAAAATTGTCCCTCTGTAGAAAAAGTATTAGTTGCAAAAAGAATAAATTCTAATATTTTTATGAAAGTGGGTCGTGATCAGTGGCTTCAACCGCTTTTAGACGATGCATCAGATAATAATGTAGCTGAAATTATGGATGCTGAAGATCCATTATTCATACTTTATACTTCAGGGTCAACTGGAAAACCAAAAGGTATGGTTCACACCACTGCCGGTTACATGGTTTATTCAGCATATACCTTTAAAAATGTATTTAATTATGTTGAAAATGATGTGTTTTGGTGCACTGCTGATATTGGTTGGATAACTGGGCATTCTTATATTTTATATGGCCCATTATTGAATGGAGCTACTACGATTATTTTTGAAGGTGTTCCATCATACCCTGATTTTAGTCGTTTTTGGGAAGTAATCGAAAAACATAAAGTAACTCAATTTTATACAGCTCCAACTGCCATTAGAGCTTTAGCAAAAGAGAGTTTGGATTATGTTCAACGTTTTCCATTAAAATCATTAAAAGTTATTGGTTCTGTTGGAGAACCTATTAATGAGGAGGCTTGGCATTGGTATAATGCTCATGTAGGAGGGAAGCGTTGTCCAGTAGTTGATACCTGGTGGCAAACGGAAACTGGCGGAATTATGATTTCTCCTTTGGCGTTTGTTACTCCAACAAAACCAACTTATGCTTCTTTACCTTTGCCAGGAGTTCAACCTGTTTTGATGAATGAAAAAAGGAATGAAATCGAGGGTAATCAGGTGACTGGTAATTTATGTATTAAATTTCCTTGGCCCGGAATTGCAAGAACTATTTGGGGAGATCATAAACGTTATAAAGAAACTTATTTTACCGCGTTTCCTGGTAAATATTTCACTGGAGATGGTGCTTTGAGGGATGAAACTGGTTATTACAGAATAACTGGTAGAGTAGACGATGTAATTATAGTTTCTGGTCATAATCTTGGAACTGCTCCTATTGAAGATGCTATCAATGAACATCCTGCTGTTGCAGAAAGTGCTATAGTTGGCTTTCCACATGATATTAAAGGAAACGCATTATATGGATTTGTTATTGTTAAAGAAATAGGAGAAAACAGAAATCATGAAAATCTAAAAATTGAAATCAATCAATTAATTTCTGACCAGATAGGTCCAATTGCTAAATTAGATAAAATTCAATTTGTTTCAGGTTTACCCAAAACGAGGTCTGGAAAAATAATGAGAAGAATATTACGTAAAATTGCTGAAGGTGATTTCTCAAATTTTGGAGATATAACTACCTTGCTCAACCCTGAAATAGTTGATGAAATAAAAAATGGAAAATTATAATTTTAATTTTATTTTAATCCTAATCGGCTTTTAAGTTTTAAAAACAGTAGTGAAACTGTGTACGCTAAATCAGGAATTACAATTTCTTCAATAATAGGTAATTTAAAATCTTCACATATATCAGCCAAAGAGTATGATTTATCAGATGTATCTTTAAATTTTTTGTGCATTATTTCAATATCTATTGCATCATTTTTTAGTCGACCACAATTCATTTTTTCAAGAGCAGCGTTAATCAAATCTATGGTTAAATTTATTTTATATCCAACTAAAACTGCATTACCTATATACTCAATAAAAGCTTGAATTGCTTCTCTTTCACCTAATTTTGGCAATTTACTTTCAATAATTGATTCATTTGAAAGTCCATTTTCATGTAAATAAACATATTGTAGTAGAACCACTTCAAAGAAATCTCCAATATTTATTTTATCATTTTCAATTCCAACGGCTGCAATTGCAAAAACAACATCTTTTTGAGGGTTAGCACCAGAATAATCGATACTTAATGCAACATATCTTTGAGGTTGATTTTCAAATTTGGAAAGGTAATTTTTCCAAAATTCAGGATAATCCTTGTTAATATTTTTAATCCAATCTATCATAATTATGAAAATTGAGTGAGTTGAAAACTATCTTTAATAAGTTCTTCCAGATCTTTAATTGTATTTAAAGCTAATTTTAAATTATCTTTATCTACTTTGTTTAAGTCTTCTAAATTAATGTACTGACCCGAATTTTCGTATCTCAAACCTTCTGTAGTTTTAATTTTAGTTAGTAATTGATAGGCTTCGGCGCAATTCAAATAGATTTCAGAATTCTTTAGGTCAACCATAGCGAGATGCTTAAATCTCATATAAGTGTTATTAATTCCTCTAATATTATAGTTGATAATAAATAATCTAGCACCATCTATTAATGGAAGTAAAGCTCTATTTTTTATATCAAATTTCCCTTTATTTGGCCCAGTTTCTTCGACGTTTATTTTTTTAAAAAAACTTAGAGCAGGAGGTTTTCTTAGTGCATCATTTCCAAGATAATCAAAAAATAATTTATTTTTTCTTGTATTTACGAAAATGATATCAGTAATAGCATCTTCTATTTTCTGTTCACCAAAAGCTATTTCATAATCAAAGAAAATACTGCTTATGTCATTATTGATTTCACCTGGAATTTTCATCCAATTACTGTACTGTTTCATCCATTCTGTCATCGATTTACACCAAATTAAGTTACTAGCAATATGACCATTCGGACAAGGTTGGTAACCTACAATTTCCAAATTTGAAACCGTTTTTTTTGCTAATCTTAAAAAATAATTTTTAACATCGCGATATTTGTCAACAGCTACATCCTCAAAAACTAGAAAACTATCTTGATCCGTAAATAATAATTGTTCTTTTCTACCTTGACTTCCTATACAAAGCCATGCAAAACGTGCTGGGGGAGAACCAATATCTAAAATAGCTAGTTCTATTGCTCTTTTAATTATTGCTATATTTATTTCATTAGCGATATTTGTAATGTGAGATAACGGTATGTTTTTGGATAATGAAGAATATACTAAGTCAGTGACTTTCGAACGAACATTTTTAAGTTCATTGGCGGAATGAGAGCGTTTTATTTCTTTAATAAAAACTCCCGGGTTACTGGCTTGAGAAACAATTAAATCATGTTCAGAAATAACTCCTTTAATATCAGTTTGATCGGTTCCGTCAATAGTAACACATAAATGGCTTACGTTATTTTTTAATAACAATAGCTGAGCTTCTGCTAATGAAACGTTTTCTGATACACTTATCACAGGAGAGGACATAATTTTATTAATTGGCATATCGATATCAATCTTTCCTGAGGCAACTTTAATTCTCATATCAGCATCAGTAACTATTCCAATAGGTATATTTAGTTCAGAAATAATAACATTATCTACTAAATTATCAGTCATAAGCTGCGCAACTTCTTTAATTAAAGTATTCGCACTTATTTTTAATGGCGATCTGTTGTAGGATAAAGTCTGAAAATATTGAATTTCAGTGGGTTTAGAAGAAAAAGCAATATTATCTGATAATAATTTACCTTTATTTTCAATATCAGATGGATTACTGGTATTATTTGCAAAACTTTCTAAAAGGAAATTTAATACTTCTGAATTTTGAGCTACAAAGGGTCTAAAAGTAGCTATAGGAATAGCATATATTATAGACTCTTCACGAGCTCGAGCGGTCATCATGTAATTATTCTTAGCAAAGAAAGGGCGTAAACCAAAAACATCACCAGGTACACATTTATTCAATAATGTTTCTTCAGAGTCAGAAATTACAAATAAATTCACAACTCCAGAATCAACCATATAAAAGCTATCGTGTAAAGTATCATTAATTTGAAATAAATCTTTATTTTTTTCAAGATTTATAACTTTTATACTCATAGCAACAATTGACAATTCTTCAATTGTTAGATTATTAAATGGCGGATATTGTTTTAAAAAGTAAGCAACCTGAGAGACAATTGTATTCATTATTGAATAGAATTAATAAATAGATTTGTAAATTTAAACTTAATTATTGTACCATACAATAGTGGGCTTATTTATTGATTTTCTATTTTACATAATAAAAATTATAGTTTAAATAATATGTATTTTTATTTTGAAAAAAATTAACAAAAAAAATATTAAAAAGTTATATATACAGTATATTAGCTATAAAGATCTAAAAATCTAAAAATCAATATATTAAAATAATTTATATAAATTACAGATTCATATAATTAATCAAATAATGATTCTCTAATTTTCTTCCCAATTAGTAAATTTAATTTTACTTTGTAATCTTCAACCAACCATTCACGATAATTTTTTGAACAATGACTTAAACAAGATGCATATCTTTTTATTCTACATTCAATATCATCATGAAGTTCTCGTGCTAAAATTTTAGCTTCATTTAAATTCGATGAATTATCCACACACATGGAAGCATGTTGTTCTAATGAACGTTCTAAAACAATTTTAGATCTTAAATTGGCTGCGATAATTTTTTTGTGTTCTTCAAGAATATCAAAGGTAACCTCAGGTGAATTTTTAAATTTTAATCGTAATTCAGTGGGCATTTGATATCTAAAATGTCTTTCAATTTCTAAATCATCTCTCAGATTTTCTAGATAATACTCTGGAGATCTAAAAATGTGCTGCCAATCTATTGGTTCGCTCCAAAGTCCAAATCTAGCAGCATTATTTCCAAGATCAATTACTGTAAAAGTATCTTTATTTGGTAATTTTCTTGATCCTCGCCCAATCATTTGAAAATATAATGTCAATGATTTTGTAGCCCTATTTAATATAACAGATTCAACAGTTGGTTCATCAAAACCTGTAGTTAATATACCTACTGAAGTTAAAATTGCGTCAGGCTTTTTCTTGAACCAGTTCAAAATTTCTTTTCGTTCTTCAGTACTGCAAGTGTTATCTAAATGTCGAATTTCATATCCAGCCTCTTTAAAAGTTTCGTAAACAAATAATGAAGTATTTATTCCGTTATTAAAAATAAGTGTCTTTTTTCCTAATGATTTCTCTGTATAAGCGTGCAATAACTTTTCTTGCATTATCATATTAGAATACAAATCATCGGAGGATTTTACCGTATAATCTCCATTTATTCCAACTTTTAAAGATGTTAAACCTACATCATAACTATAGGTAATTGCTTTTGCAAGAAATCCTTTTTCTATTAACGATTCTATTGTATCACCAACAATCAATTCGTCGTAATTTTCATTCATTGGTAATTTAATATTTGAACTTAAAGGAGTTGCAGTTACACCAAGAATAAAAGAGTTTTTGAAAGAATTTAGTAATTTTCTGAAGGAGTTGTAATGTGCTTCATCAATAATTACCAAGCCAACATTATCTAATCTCAATTTCTCATCATTTATTCGATTCTTAAGAGTTTCAACCATTGCAACAAAGCATGAATAATCATTTTGATCAGGTAATTCCTTGATATTACTGTTGATAATTTTGTTTTTTACATCAAAACCTTTAAGCATTTTTGAGGTTTGCTTACACAATTCAATTCGATGTGTTAATACCACTACTTTCTTATCGTGTTTAGCTAGATATTGTCTAACAATTTCTGAAAAAATTACCGTCTTCCCACCTCCTGTTGGTAATTGATACAATAAATGATGATTACTGGGTGCGTTATCTAAACGTTCAAAAATGACGTCAATATCAGATTGCTGATAACCATAAAGTTCTTTTTTATCTTCAATTTCAGTATCTAACTCTTTGTGCGACATTATATAAAAATGTAATTTTTTGCAAAAATACATTTAAAAAAGTGTTATTGGAGCAAATTGAAATTATATTTTAGTTTTTTTTAATAATCGAATTTTTCAATTATAGAATTAAATTCAAATACATTGAACCATTCTTGATTTTCGGCTTCCGTTTTTATCGCTTCTACCCTATTTTTAAAATCATTTAAAATCCCATTTTCTATCATAAAACTGATTGCTTGTTCAAAGGAATTTAGCATGCTTTTAAAAAATAATTCTTGCTTAATGATTTTTTCTGAAGAATATGTTTGTGCAACTTCAATTGAATATAGCATTGCATCTACAATTACAAATGGATCAACACCCAGGTTAATAAAGTGTTTAATCAATTTTTGAGCTACCGATCTTCTAGCTTTTGCTTTTTTGCTCTTTACCGGAAAATATTCATTGGAAACTTTCAATTTGAAATCTTGTAATAATTTCCTTTCATTCGGTTTAAATACAAAATCGTAGTAGGTTTTGACAGTTGGAAATTTATCATATAAATGAATAATTTGATTCTCCAATTGTTCTTTATTGAGTTCGTTTAGGTATTTATTTAAATCTCGTTTACTCATTTGCAAATAAAGGTTTCATACAAATTTAAATTACTTTTTCAAAGAATGTAAAATAATACATGATATTAATTAAATTTGTAAATATTTTATACATTAATATGATAAAAATTTTTAAATCTGTCGCAATTTTAGAGGGAATTTCATATTTGGCATTATTTACCAATATGTTATTGATTAAACCAAATAATTTAGATTTGTATCTTCAATTATTATATCCATTAGGGATGTCGCATGGTATACTTTTTATTGCATACATTTTTTTAGCACTAGTAATTACAAAATCACAAAATTGGGATAAAATTAAATTAGGATTTGTATTATTAGCTTCTCTCCTCCCATTTGCTACCTTCTACATTGAACAAAAATATTTAAAAAAATGATAAAAATAATTGAATCTATATTTGGTTGGAGCTCTACATTATTACTCAAAATAGGTATTAATTCATCTATTGCTTCTTATATAAGTATTGCAATAAATACTGCTTTATTGTGTGTATTAGCTTATACGATCTATATAGTTTTTAGAATGATATTAGTGACAGCTATGATATTTATTGCTAGAAAAACCAAAACTAAGTTTGATGATTTATTGGTTTCAAATAAAACAGCTAAATATATAGCGCATTTGATTCCGTTACTATTTATTTATAAATCGGTTCCAATAATTCTTAAAGACTTTGATTATTGGGAAACGGTATTTGGTAAATTAGTTGGAGTTTACATCGTTTTGCTTATACTTTGGATAGTAAGAACCATTTTTAATGCAATTAGAGATTTTTTAAAACAAGACCCTAAATTTAGTGATAAACCCATTGATAGTTACATACAAGTAATTATGATAGTTCTTTGGATTTTTGGTACAATTATAATAGTATCAGAAATTTTTGATATTGATACAAAAAATCTACTTGCAATATTAGGGACGGTATCTGCAGTAATAATATTGATTTTTAGAGATACAATACTTGGATTTGTTGCAAGTGTTCAGGTTTCCTTAAATGATATGGTTAGAATTGGTGACTGGATAACCTTCGATAAATTTGGTGCCGATGGTGATGTAACTGAAATTAATTTAGCTACTGTCAAAGTAAGAAATTTTGATAACACTACTACCACTATACCAACTTATAGTTTGATTTCAGATTCGTTTAGAAATTGGCGTGGAATGTTAGATTCAGACGGAAGGAGAATTAAAAGATATGTACTAATAAAAGCCAGTAGCATTCGATTTATGAAAGATCAAGAAATTGAAAACTTAAAAAGAATTCAATTAATTACATCCTATATCCAACATC
This sequence comes from Flavobacteriaceae bacterium, assembly GCA_009926065.1. Taxonomy (GTDB): domain Bacteria; phylum Bacteroidota; class Bacteroidia; order Flavobacteriales; family Flavobacteriaceae; genus Flavobacterium. The sequence goes on along the minus strand of RFPP01000001.1, from coordinate 15,825 downwards.
GTCAAGATGAAATAGCGAAGTATAATTTAAATCATAATGTAGATAAAACTATTGCCATAAATGGTAGAAATATGACCAATTTTGGGTTATTTAGAAAATATATTACGCAGTATTTACATAACCATCCGGGACTAAATAAAGATATGATTTTGTTGTGTCGGCAATTACAGCCAACGCAAAATGGAATTCCATTAGAAATTTATGCTTTTTCAAATGATAAAAAGTTTGAAAATTACGAATACATAATGGCTGATATATTTGACCATATATTCGCTTCAATCAAGTATTTTGATCTGGAAATTTATGAAATGACAAATACAATTGATGTAAGCAAATAAATTCTATTTTAATCGATCTGAAACATACTCAATTTGAGTTTTTCCATGTGGTTTTGGTTTTCCATCTTCCCCTAAACTCACCATTGTAATTGAATCAATTGTGATAATAGTTTCTCTGGTCATCATATTTCTAGCTTCACACTTTAGAGTTAATGAAGTGTTTCCGAATTTTACAACATCAATTCCAATTTCTATAATATCACCTTGTTTAGCAGAGCTTCTAAAATTAATTTCAGACATATATTTGGTAACAACACGACTATTTTCTAATTGGATAATTGAATAAAGAGCTAATTCCTCATCAATCCAAGCTAATAATTTTCCTCCAAATAAAGTTCCGTTAGGATTTAAATCTTCTGGTTTTACCCATTTACGTGTGTGAAATCTCATTGCAAATATTTTTTACAAAAATACAACATAAATTTACATGATAATAAACTTAGATTTCATAAATTAGTTTACTGTTAAATTTATTAAAATCATGAATATTAGAGACCATTTTATAACAACCTTGAGAGGAGAAACTTTAGGAAAAATAAATTCTCAGACTTCTGAAGAAGAATTGTTTCAAAATCAAACATTACGACCAATTTTGAAATTACAAAATGAATTATATATTGAATTATTTAAAAATTACATTTTAAAAAATAAAGCTCAATTTAGCCAATTTAAGGTAGAAAAAAAGTTGGATTATATTGAAAATTCAATACTTAACGATAATAAGTTTAGAAATTTACTTATAGGTACAAGTATTGGTTTATTGCAAATTGAGGAATATAAATTATACTCTAAAAATGCATCCGCATTGAATAAAAGAATTATTTCCATGCTCATTGAAAGATTAAAATCCCAGGTCCAATTATTGGATGAACTTGAGAATTTATAATTTTAATCTTCGTCTTTTACATTTTGCAAACCTGGAGCGTTTTCATTTGAATTTATAACAGTATTCGCTCTAATTTCTGTATGACGAATTTCACCACCACTAGTTCCAACACTTTTCGCAAATACAGCAGCTATTATTGCTAAAACTAATGTAATATATGAAAAAGTTGTAGCTAATTTATGATTCTTAATAGATGTGTAAAGTGTTAGTAAACCTAAAAATCCATTTAAATACATGATGATAGCAAATTTTTCGGCAATTTCTTCGTGTTCGTGAATTATTTGTTTACCAATTGATGGAAGATCTTCAACTAACTCTTCAGCTCCTTCTCCTGTTCCCATACTAAATGCAGCAAAAATAGCAGCTACAATAAATAAAATATAGGCTGTGTTTTTAACTGATTTGTTCTTTTGTAATATTCCCGTTATCAATATTCCCAATCCTAAAATTGTCCCTATAATTGGAAAATGATTTACTAGTAAATGTAAGTGTGCGTCATTCATAATTATTTTGTTTAATATTTGTAAATATAGCTTTGTTAATTGATATAAAATTAATAATTATCATGTATTTATTTTCATATTAACCTGCTAATGAAACTCCAATTAAGGTCCCAATCCCGTAAGTAACTGCAGCTGCGGTTAATCCAAAGGCAACTTGTCTTAAACCAGAATACAAAATACTCTTACCCGTTAATAAAGTAATAGCTGCTCCTATTCCGAATAATCCAACAATACTACTAATAATACTTAAAATAATAGCATTTTTCCCTTCTAATATCATAAATGGATAAAGTGGAATTATTGCACCGATTGAAAATAATAAAAAAGAAGCAAATGCTGCTTCCCATGCCGAACCTCCGAGGTCTTCCTTGTCAATTCCCAATTCCTCTTTAATTATAGCATCAATTGCTGTTTCTTTTGATTCAAATGCTTTGTCTGCTAATTTTTTGGCCTCATCAATTCCCATTCCTTTAGCTTGATATAATAAAACCAATTCCTTTTTTTCTTCTTCTGGCGATGCTTCTAATTCTTCCATTTCCAAGTCAATTTGACGCTGGTTCAATTCCCTAGAACTTTGAACCGACAACCATTCTCCTAATGCCATTGAAATTGATCCTGCCATTAAACCTGCAATTCCAGTTAATAAAATGGTATCGTTCGAAACTGCTGCACCTGCAACTCCCATCACCAAACTCATATTAGAAACTAATCCGTCATTCGATCCTAAAACTGCGGCTCGAAGTGCATTTCCACCTACCGATTTATGTCGGCTTTCAAATTTTGATAATAAAACTCCAGAAACATTTAGAGCTTTATTATTATTTACCGCCTCAATAATATTCAAATGATTGTGCTCAAAACCACTCAACTTTTCACCACTTTCAATTTTATTTTTAATAGAATTAACAGCAAATTGTTTTTCTACGCTTGATAAACTACTAATTATTGAGCCGTATCCAAATAATTTTCCTACTTTCAATTGGAATTTTGCTCTTGAAGATGGTGGTGGCATTTCATAGCTTGAATCCAGCTCATTAACTTTTTTCAACATATGATTGGCATGCCCATTCTCAATTTCAGCCAAACTATTCAATACACGACTTAAGTTTTCATCGGATTGAATTGAAGCTATACTAGAATAAAGAAACGCAGTATCTACTTCTGTTTGTAATTGTGATTTTAGTTTGTTTAAATCCATTTTTAATTTTAATTACTCAAAATTATAATAACTATTTTGTTCAAAATATACCAAATTATTAGGTATATATAGTAAACAAATATAACCTAATTAATTATCAATATATAGAAATGAGCTATTAGTTTTTTTCGCTACCAAATAGAACTATTGTTGAGATTATATTTTATAATTCTAATTGCTTATTTTTGTAAAAAATTTCAATCATGACATTTTTAAGAAAAACCACGCCATTTTATACTCTTGCTCTATTATATGTAATTATTAGCTTCATTTTGCGAGCTATATTAATTTTTCACCCAATTACGCAAGCCTCCTTTTCATTTATTGAAACTATCAAAATATTTACTTTAGGTTTTCTTTCTGATCTATTTATTTTTTTTATTGTAAGCGCTTTTCTGTGGTTGTATCTAATATTTATTTCTAATTCTAAATACTTAAAACCTTTCGGATATATACACTTTGGGTTATTTGTATTATTGTTAATTTATATAAAGTTTTTTAATACCATACTCAACGAATACGGCGGAGTTTTACCAGATATAGGTTTTGCATTTGTTGCATTTAAAACACTCATATTTGGTTTAATGTTATTTCTTCCAAAATATCGTGCTAAAATTAGATTTTGGTTATTCAGTTTTGTGATTTTTCTGTTTGTTCTTCTATTTCTTCAAATTTTAATAAGTGAGTACTTTTTTTGGAATGAATTTGGTGTTCGATTTAATTTTATTGCAGTTGATTATTTGGTTTATACCAATGAAGTTATTGGCAATATAATGCAATCTTATCCAGTAATTCCATTATTTTCAGGATTGTATTTAACTGCTGGATTTGTAACTTATTTCATAGTCAAATATTCAAAAAATTACATTGAAGACATTCCAACACTTTCTGAAAAAATAAAAATTTCTGTGGTTTATTTTGGTTTATTTGGGGCTTCACTAATAGCAATCCCGCTACTTTCTAATAAAGAAAATTCTGATAATATTTTTGCTAATGAATTGCAAGCAAATGGTATTTACAAATTCTATTTAGCTTTCATGAATAGCGAATTGGATTATTTTAAATTTTACAAAACTATTCCAAACGATCAAGCTTATTCTCTAATTCACAATCAAATTCCGGGTTCTCAAAACGAATCTACCGATAGGATTATTAATAGTAATTCGCCTGAAATCCTTAAAAATGTGGTTCTAATTACCATAGAAAGTTATAGTGCTGAGTTCATGGCAATGTATGGAAACGAACAAAAAATTACTCCGTTTTTAGATAGTCTAGCAACCCAAAGTATGGTTTTTACCAATTTATATGCCGTTGGAAATAGAACTGTTCGTGGACTTGAAGCGGTTACTTTGTGCATCCCCCCAACTCCTGGTGAAAGCGTAGTAAAGCGAGTTGATAATAAAAATAAATTTTCTACCGGAAACGTATTCAAACAAAAAGGATATGACGTTAAATATCTATATGGAGGAGATGCTTTTTTTGATAATATGCAAGATTTTTTTGGTGGCAATGGTTATGATATTGTAGATAAAAAAACCTTTAAACCAAATGAAATCACATTTGATAATATTTGGGGCGTTTGTGATGAAGACATGTATAATAAGGCAATTAAAGTAATGGATTCTGAATTTAAACAAAACAAACCTTTTTTTAATCATATAATGACGGTTAGTAATCACCGACCATTTACATATCCTAATGGTAAAATTGATATTCCTGGAGATTCTAAATCTCGTGAAGGAGGAGTGAAATATACCGATTTTGCTATTAAAAAATTTTTCAAATTAGCTGAAAAACAGCCTTGGTTTTCAAATACTGTCTTCGTAATCATTGCCGATCACTGTGCTTCAAGTGCAGGAAAAACTGAACTTCCAGTAGATAAATATAGAATTCCTGCAATGATTTATAGCCCAGGATTTATTAAGCCAACTCATATTAATACTTTAATGTCTCAAATAGACATTATGCCAACGGTTTTTGGGATCTTAAATTTTAATTACAAAAGTAAATTTTACGGTCAAGATGTATTAAAAGCAGATTATAAACCTAGAGCTTTAATTGCAACTTATCAAAATTTAGGTTTGATAAAAGAAAATATTCTTACTATAATATCTCCAAAACAGGAAGTAAAACAGTTACAATTAAAATTAATTCCAAATCCTAAACTTGGTAGTGAATTCCAACTATTTTATGACCAAATTCCAATTACACTCCCGAGAAAAGATTTAGAAAACGAAACCATTTCCTACTATCAAACGGCTTCGGAAATGCTTAAAAATAAAAAGTTTCAAAAATAGTTTACAACATTCCATGGTATTTCCTAAGGAACCATTCTGATGCTAAACAAAGTACTAAAATTATTAGTAGCCAAACCCAATCTATTAAAGGAATTTTCTTAATATTTGATTTTTGAACCGATTTATATTCCTCATTTTCAATAAGCGACTTTATTAATAAATCAATCTTATCAGGATATATTAATTGGCCATTAGTTTGATTTGCCAATTGTGATAATTTAGTCAAATTTGGATTTACAAATTGCTTTTCAATATCAAAATCTAATATTTCAAAATAACCATTGTAAGCTGATTTTGAGTTAATTTCTTTAACAATAAAGTCGTATTTACCTACTTCTAATCCGTCTAAATTAACTTTAAAATCTGTGTTAGATTTTAATAAATCATATGATTTTTTTGCCTTTGTTTTTCTATTTACAACTGTAATATTTAGATTGGCTGTTTCATCAAATTCATAGTTTTTATTAAAATATTGAGCAGATATTTCTATAGCATCACCTAAGTTATAAAAACCATCGTGATTAACAATTAATGATTTTTTGGTTGTATTCGTTGCTAAATATTGAATCGTCTTATCGATAAAAGTATCGTATTTTTCATAAGACTTTGTATCAACATGACTTTGCAAACGCCATTTCCAACTATTTTCACCTAATAAATAAGCTGTTCTCTTACCTTGATTTTCTGAGAAGGCAAATAAAGGTGAATTGGTATTAATATTCCTAATTGTGGAACCTAACAATACATTTAAATTTGCGGATGAAGATACAATTCCATATGGATTTTCCAATGGTGGAAACTGATCAAAACCAATGTCATCCAACGCGAATAAATTAAAATCATCATTATACTCTGCAATATAATTTTCAGATTGTGAGCTCATTTTAAAAACCATATCTTTTTGTTGTTGGTTCAAAAAGTTAAAATCAGTTTTTGTACCTGTGATAATAAAAGTGTTTAATCCCCAGACAGTATTTTTTTCAAAAAAAGTTTTAAATTCAATAGTAGGTTGATATAAAATTACAATATTATATTTATTAAAATCATTCAATTCTTTTGGTTTAAGAAGCGTTACTTTGCGTTGAACATTACTCTCAATTGCTCTTTTTAAAGCACCAAGATCCGGATGATTTAACGAGGTAATTAAAGCAATTTCTGTCCTTTGATCGATTACTTCAACAGCGAAATTATAATTGTTATTGTAAGTGTTTTTCTCTTTTTCTTTAGAATTAATACTCGCTTTATACACTTGTAAACCTATTTTATTTGCGGGTATTAGCGCCGAAATTATTACTGATTTATTTGAAGGTGAAAAAGAAACTACTTGAGAATATAATACAGTATTTCCTAGAGATAATGAAAAATTTGAAGTAATTGACTTAGTTCCCGAATAATTTAGAAATATCTCTACTGGAAATTTGTTTTTATGAAAAGCATATTTGTTAACATTCAACTGACTCACTCTTAAATCTAAATAAGTGGTAGTATCTCCCACCACTAAAGGGAAAACCTTATTATTAGAATCAAATGAAAATACAAAATCATTTCCAGAAGTTTGATTTCCATCCGTTATTAATACTGTTGGAAAAGTAACATTTTTATTGATGCTTTTACTATTTTTTGCAACGGCATCAATATTTGTTTGTAATCCTTTAAAGTCAAAATTAGCTGAACTTTCAAAATCAGAATCGAACCGATACGTTTGGATATCAAATTTATCATTTAAATCAGCATTCGATGCCAATTTTTTGAATAATTCTTTTGTGACTTTTGTTGCTTTTAAATTAGAAATGGAACTTGAATTATCAACTGCAATTACCAACGGAGTTTTTACAATTTCAAGAGTTTTATTAGTAATAATTGGGTTTATCAATAATAATAAAATACAAAATACTGTAATAAATCGTAAAAAAGCTAAAATCAAATATATTTTCAATTTTATTTTAGCATTGTAATAATAGTTATAATAGGAAAAAGCACCAGCTATTAATAGAGATAAAAAAATTAATAGAACAGTGTTTGTAGTCATTTATATTTCTTGAAAAAATTATGAATTAAAAATCTGTTAATTTTAGAATCTTTAATTTTTAAATTTTATTATGTTAGCATTCCGCCACAAACATTTAAAACTTGCCCCGTTACAAATGAACTCAAATCTGATGCAAAAAATAAACAAGCATTGGCAACATCTTCCGTAGAACCACCTCTTTTCAAAGGAATTCCGTCTCTCCACCCCTTCACTACTTCTTCATTTAACTTTGCCGTCATTTCAGTTTCAATAAATCCAGGAGCGATAACATTACATCGTATATTTCGTGAACCTAACTCTAATGCAACCGATTTTGAAAATCCAATAACACCTGCTTTGGAAGCCGAATAGTTAGTTTGACCTGCGTTTCCTTTAACTCCCACTACACTACTCATATTTATAATTGAACCTGAACGTTGTTTCAAAAATGTTTTTTGAATCGCTTTAGTCATATTAAAAACCGATTTCAAATTAACATCAATTACTTTGTCAAAATCTTCCTCAGTCATTCGCATCAAAAGGTTATCTTTTGTAATCCCCGCATTATTTATCAATACATCAACAGTATCAAAATCTTCCAAAACAGCATCTACAAAAGCTTGTGCTTCATTAAAATCGGAAGCATCCGATTGATAACCTTTTGCTTTCACGCCCAATGCATTAAGTTCTTTTTCCAAAGTCAATGCAGATTCAACAGATGAACTATAGGTAAACGCAATATTTGCACCGTTTTTAGCGAAAATCTCCGCAATTCCTTTACCAATTCCTCGACTAGCACCTGTGATAATGGCAGTTTTTCCTTGTAATAATTTCATATTATAAATTTATTTCTATTTGAAGCTATTTCCTGCTGTCATTCCAATCCTCACAAAAAAAAGCGAGGGATTTTCCCTTCCATCAGGGCTAAATAATATTTCCTTCAAATATATAACATTTCCTATTTTAAAAAAAATTCAAACTAAATTTCAAATGAAACATTTAATAAACGATAAATTTTCATACTATTGCAATATGGCATTAGATAATAAAGACTTTGAAAAATTATACAATCAATACAGTATATTGGTCTATAATTTAGCGCTCAATTATCTGCAAAACATTGAAGATGCTGAAGAAATTACTCAAGACGTATTCATACAAATATATAATTCATTGGGTAAATTTCAAGAAAAATCATCACTGAAAACATGGATTTACCGAATCACGATCAATAAATGCCTCGATTTTATCAAACATAAAAACAGCAAAAAAAGGTTTTTTATTTTCGGAAAAAAGAGTCAAAATGAATTAGAGATTTTAAATGTAACTAATTTTGAACACCCCGGAGTTTTATTGGAAAACAAAGAGAAAGCAAAAGTGCTTTTTGAAATTATCAATCAGTTAAGTGAAAATCAAAAAACTGCTTTTCTGCTTTCAAAAGTCGATGGATTGAGTAATCCTGAAATTGCTGAAATTATGAATTTGAGTATTTCATCTGTAGAGTCGTTAGTTTTCAGAGCAAAATCAACCTTAAAAGAAAAAATTTCAAACAAATTTGAAGAACATCGCAAGAATAATTATTAAAATTCGTCTAAATAAATATGAAAGCTAATAATTGGACCATAGAAATAATGGAAAGCGCCAACGGAATGGTTAAAGTTCTTCCGAATAAATTGCTTTTCGATAAAATTCAAAACAAAATCAATTTAGAAAATAAAGTTTCAAATAAATGGATTTTTGTTGCTGCAGCTACTTTTGCTCTTTTAATTTCAATTAATATAAAATTATTAAAATCAAATTTAGCTAAAACTAATACGCAAACAGAAACGGTTATTTCAACTATTTCAAATACGAATCAATTGTACTAAAAATGGATAAGATAAAGTTATTAACCTATTCAGTTATCGGGCTTGTACTATTAAATATAGGAATAATTGGTTTTCTATATATATCAAGACCAAACGACAACCCTCATGATTTAGGTAGAAAGCCCAAAGATATTATCATTGAAAAGTTGCATTTTGATGCCACCCAAATTCAGAAATATGAGGATTTTATTAAGGTATATAGAAATACAATAGATTCATTAAATAATAATAGCAGAGAAATAAAAGCCGTTTTATACACTCAATTGAAACAGCCAACTGTAAATAATAAAGTTAAAGATAGTTTAATTCAATTGACATTGGTAAACCAAAAAAGAATCGAAGAGGCAAATTTCAAACATTTCCAAGATATTAAAAATCTATGCACTAAATCACAACTTGAAGATTACAATTCATTAACAGAGGAATTAGAGAAATTATTTTCAAATCAAAATAGAAAACCTCGTCCTGAATTTAGACCTCCTCCAAGACCTGATTTTGATAATAACAATAAAGAAAATAAGGATGAATCAAACTTTCCTCCTCCTCCACCTATGAATGATCGCCTACCACCACCACCGCTAAGAGATGGAGATCATCCACGAGGACCGAGAGAAGGAAATAGACCTCCGCCGCCTTACTTGGGTGAAGATAGACCAGGAAAGACTGTTGATGAAAATCGGCCTCCACCTCCACCAAGAGATTTAGATGAGAAGTAGTGCATTAGAATAATATATGCTAAGTGGATAATTGAAAATAACAATTTTCAAATAGGAATATGGTTAATATTAAAAATATATAAATAAAACAACAAAAATATGAAACACAAGATTATAATACTAGCGATCGCATTTTCAATTCTATCATGTAATAAAGAAGATCTCTATACTGCTATTCCCGAGACTTATCCTGCTGTTCAAGCGCAATTTGGAAATTCTATAGATTTAAACAATTTAGCTAATTACTCAAATCAGACTATTCCAGCATATATCACTAAAGACAATGGCGGATTAAATCCTATAAATAATAAGGGAGCTACATTAGGTAGAGTTTTATTTTACGATAAAAAATTATCTGTAAATAATACAATTTCATGTTCTAGTTGTCACAAACAAGAATTTGCATTTGGAGATAATAATGTCGCTAGTACTGGAGTTAATGAAACCACAGGCAGACATTCTATGCGACTAATAAATACCCGTTTTTCAACAGAATCAAAGTTTTTTTGGGATGAACGCGCTACAACTCTAGAGATGCAAACTACAATGCCAATTAGAGATCATGGTGAAATGGGATTTAGTGGAACTAATGGTGATTTATCCTTTAATGATTTAATAACAAAATTGAGTGCGGTTAATTATTATAAAGAATTATTTAAATTTGTTTATGGTACAGAAGAAATAACAGAAACTAAAATTCAATTTGCTTTAGCGCAATTTGTAAGAAGTATTCAATCCTTTGATTCAAAATATGATGTTGGTAGAGCAGCAGCCCCAAATGATGGAATAAATTTTAATAACTTTACAGCTCAAGAAAATCAAGGTAAAAACCTTTTTTTAACTCCACCTAATTTTAATGCTACTGGAGTTAGAATTGGCGGTGGTTTAGGTTGTGCTGGTTGCCACAGAGCACCAGAATTTGATATCGATCCAAACTCAAGAAATAATGGGATAATTGGAAGAATATTTGGGACTGGAGGTATTGATGTGACTAACACTAGATCACCTTCATTAAGGGATTTAGTTAAAATTGACGGAACTCCAAATGGACCAATGATGCACACCGGAGGAATTGCAACACTCCAAAATGTAATTGGACACTACGGAACGATTAATCTAGCTCCTGGAAATAACAATTTAGATCCAAGATTATTGCCTGGAGGTTTTGGTCAACAATTAAATTTGACAGCAACTGAAGTAAATGCTGTGATAGCTTTTCTAAAAACCCTAACGGGAACTAATGTATATACAGATACAAAATGGGCGAATCCATTTAACTAAATTAAATAACCCGCTTCGATAGTTTCGAAGCGGGTTATTTAATTATTTGAAAATTTTAGAAAGCTACATTCCACTTTGGCAATTTGTTGAACTCAGTGAAGTAATTTTGGAGTATTTGCCCTTCAATAAATGTAGGGATGATTTTGTTTTTATCATTAAAAGTTTCATACCAATAAACCTCTAATTTGTCAATTGACTCTTTTTTCATTTGTGCAGGCCAAGAATATTTACGTCCTGTTTTGGCAAATTGATGTCCGTTTACTATTTTGTCATACAAACCACCATTTTTACTTTTTAAAGTTCCATCATTTTGAACGGTTCCTGTCGAACCAACCATTATAAGTACTTTATCTTCATTTGATACATCATAAACTATGAAAATACCACTTGCAGCATCAGGAGCGTTACAAACTTCTTCAAGATTTTCATTTAAATCAAATTGAAACTGATTCTTATTTTTTATACTTTTTAATTCTTTATACATACTTATTTATATAATCATTATTATAAAAAAATACCCCACGAAAAACCGTGAGGTATTTTATATTGTTTGCGAATTAGGTTATCCTAAGACTTCTTTTACTTTTTTACCAATTTCTGCTGGAGAGTCAACCACATGAATTCCGTTTTCTCTCATAATACGTTTTTTAGCTTCAGCAGTATCATCAGCACCGCCAACAATTGCACCAGCGTGCCCCATTGTTCTTCCTTTCGGAGCTGTTTCACCAGCAATAAAACCTACCACTGGTTTACGATTTCCATCAGATTTAATCCATTTAGCAGCATCAGCTTCTAATTGACCTCCAATTTCACCAATCATTACTATACATTTAGTTTCAGGATCGTTCATCAATAATTCAACGGCTTGTTTTGTAGTTGTTCCAATAATTGGGTCACCCCCTATTCCAATTGCTGTAGTAATACCTAGACCTTGTTTAACTACTTGGTCTGCAGCTTCATAGGTTAATGTGCCTGATTTTGAAACGATACCAACTGTTCCTTTTTTGAAAACAAAACCTGGCATAATACCTACTTTAGCTTCCCCTGGAGTAATAACTCCCGGACAGTTTGGACCTATTAATTTACAATCTTTACTCTTAATATAATGATTTGCTTTAATCATATCAGCAACCGGAATTCCCTCTGTAATAGCAATAATTACTTTAATTCCTGCATCTGCAGCTTCCATAATTGCATCGGCTGCAAACGATGGCGGAACAAAAATGATAGTTGTATCAGCTCCAACTTGATCAACTGCATCTTTTACAGTATTAAAAACAGGGCGATCTAAGTGAGATGTTCCCCCTTTTCCGGGAGTTACACCACCAACAACATTAGTTCCATATTCAATCATTTGTGAAGCGTGAAAAGTACCTTCACTTCCTGTAAAACCTTGAACAATTATTTTAGAATCTTTATTGACTAAAACACTCATGATATTATTATTAATTTAATTTTTTTTGAACGATGCAAAAGTAAGCTATTACTACTTTAAAGTAAAGTAATTATAAATAATTTTATTTTATTTTTAAACTACTTGGCTGATTTGATAACCACGATATAATTTTTCGTCTTTAAATTCCCAAATTACAATGAAATTTGCTAACAAAATGTATTCTCTGGGATTTTCAATTGTCTTTATAGAATGGGTATATCTAACTGAAATAAAATTACCATCTTTTAAAATGTGTGAAATATCAACTTTTGAACTAATGTATGATCTACTTAATTCGGTTGCTAATGATAATAAATCATCTCGATTCATTTTTATATACCCAGTACTACTATTCCATTCTAAAATAATGTCGTCGTGTAAATAGGTAGACAAAATTTTTGGATTTATTAACGCTTCTGATTTATAAAAATCAATAATTCTCTTTTTATAATTCATAACTATTTTAATTTTTGAATTAAATCTGGAATTTTTTTTATGTTGGCTAATTGCTTTAATTTCTCTCTCGATTCCTCTACTGGAGTGCCAAAATAACTCTTTCCACCTTCAATTGATTTAGTAACTCCTGTTTGACCATGAACAATTGCCTTTGAACCTATTGTAATTCCACTTGTGGTTCCAACTTGCCCCCATAAAGTAACTTCATCTTCAATAATTACACACCCAGCTATTCCAGTTTGAGAAGCAATTAAACAATTCTTTCCTATAACAGTATCGTGACCAACATGCACTTGATTGTCTATTTTAGTACCTTCGCCAATTGTGGTATCACCTGTAACTCCTTTATCTATAGTACAAAGTGCACCAATTCCAACGTTATTTCCAATTACAACTCTTCCACCAGAAATCAACTGGTCGAAACCCGATTCTCTTTTTTTATAATAAAAAGCATCTGCACCTAGAATAGACCCTGCATGAATGATAACGTTATCACCAATTACTGTATAATCATATATTGATACATTGGAATGAATAAGGCAATTTTTTCCTATTATTACATTATTTCCAATAAACGTATTTGGTTGTACTACAGTTCCTTCACCAATTTTAGCTGAAGTTGATATTGAAGTATTAGAGGATTGAAAAGGTTTGAAATAATTTGTTAATTTATTAAAATCTCTAAATGGATCATCTGAAATTAGCAATGCTTTTCCATTTGGACAGTCAACATTTTTATTAATTAAAACAATTGATGCGGCTGACTGTAAAGCTTTATCATAATACTTAGGATGATCAACAAAAACGATATCACCATTTTCTACCACATGTATCTCATTCATTCCTTGTACTGGGAAGTTAGGTTCTCCTATAAATTTGCAACCAATAATTGATGCAATTTCATGAAGGTGATAGGTTTTAGGGAATTTCATTTACTTATTAAACTTATATGTTATTCTTTAACACGTTCCATATATGCTCCAGTTGCAGTATCAATTTTTATTTTATCACCCTCATTAATAAATAATGGGACATTTACAGAAGCACCTGTTTCAACTTTAGCAGGTTTTGTAGCATTTGTAGCGGTATTTCCTTTAACACCTGGCTCGGCGTAGGTAACTTCTAAAACAATAGACGAAGGCATATCCACAGATAATGGTAAATCTGTTTCAGTGTTTATTTGAACCATTACAATGGTTCCTTCTTTTAACAAATCTGGTGCGTCGAGTGTCTTTTTATCTAATGTTATTTGCTCGTATGAATCTACATTCATAAAATGAAATTGATCTCCTTCAGCATATAAAAATTGGAAAGAATGAGTTTCAACACGAACTTCATCTATTTTATGCCCAGCAGAAAAAGTATTATCGAGAACTTTTCCATTTGATAAACTTCTTAATTTAGTTCTAACAAAAGCCGGGCCTTTTCCAGGTTTTACATGTAAAAATTCAATTATTTTATATATGTCATTGTTATATTTTATACATAATCCGTTTCTAATATCTGATGTAGAGGCCATTTATATTTATTGTTTTGTGTTATTTAAATGTTTTAATTTTATAATTTGTATAAATTTAGAAATTACCGGAATATCCTTTCATAATTCCTCTTGAAGAATTTCTGATAAAATCAATAATTTCATCTCTTTCTGGTGTTGCTTCCATTTCTGCTTCAATTATTCCTAATGCTTGTGTTGTATTATAATTTTTTTGATATAAAATTCTATAAATCTCCTGAATTTCTCTAATTTTTTCGGTTGTATATCCTCTTCTTCTTAAACCGACTGAATTTATTCCTACATAAGACAGAGGTTCTTTTGCAGCTTTTGTGTATGGTGGAACATCTTTTCTAACTAAAGAACCTCCAGAAATCATTGCGTGGTCTCCTATATTAATAAATTGATGGATTGCTGCTAAACCACCAATAATAGCGTAATTTCCAACAGTTACATGACCGGCGAGAGCTACACCATTTACAATTATAGCGTTATCTCCAATATGACAATCATGAGCAATGTGTGCTGTTGCCATAACTAAACAATTATTTCCAAGTGTGGTTTGTCCAGAGGCAATAGTACCTCTATTTATTGTAACGCATTCTCGAATAGTGCAATTATCACCTATTATTGCCAATGAATCTTCACCTCCAAATTTTAAATCTTGAGGAACTGCAGAAATAACTGCACCAGGAAAAATATTGCAATTTTTTCCAATTCTAGCTCCTTCCATTATAGTTACATTAGATCCAATCCAAGTTCCATCGCCTATTACAACGTTGTTATGAATAGTTGTAAATGGCTCAATAACAACGTTTTTTGCAATTTTTGCTCCGGGATGTACGTAGGCTAAAGGTTGATTCATGTTAATATATTTATTCGATTAAATTATAAATAGAATTAAATCTGTTGAAATTATTATTGTTTTTTTGCAATTTGAGCCATTAATTCTGCTTCAGCGACTAATTTTCCATTTGCATATGCATTAGCTTGCATGTGGCAAATTCCTCTTCTAATAGGAGTTATTAATTCACATTTAAATATCAAAGTATCACCTGGTAAAACTTTGTGTTTAAATTTCACATTATCAATTTTCATGAAATATGTCAAATAATTTTCAGGATCAGGAACAGTACTTAATACTAAAATACCCCCAGTTTGAGCCATTGCTTCAACAATTATTACCCCTGGCATAACTGGAGCACCCGGAAAATGACCTACAAAGAAACTTTCATTCATGGTAACATTTTTCATCCCTACGATATGAAGATCCGACATTTCAATAATCCTATCGATAAATAAAAATGGTGGTCGATGGGGTAAAATATTCATAATATTATGAAT